>CACJAW010000020.1 GCA_902591495.1 uncultured Pseudohongiella sp. | reverse complement strand
ACAACCGTTGCCCAACAAGTGGATTATGGGGAGAACTATAGGGATAGCTATAGACGAGCGGGACCATTTATTTGTAGTGCATCGAGACCAAGACTCGATGTTTATGAGTCAGGAATTAGGCTTAGATTTAGGTCGCGCAGAGTGCTGCACGGCGGCGCCGCCGATTCTAGAATTCGACAGTGCTGGAAATTTAATAAGTGCTTGGGGTGGACCTGGGGAAGGATACACATGGCCAGAGTCTAATCATGGAATAGAGGTCGGTGCAGACGGAAATGTTTGGATCGGTGGGAATGGGAGCGGCGATTCTCATGTATTAGTTTTTACTAGGGACGGTCAGTTTGTTCGAGAGATTGGTCTACCAGGAGAGCCTATAGATAGTTTGAGCACAGAATCATTTGGGAGGGTTGCTGAAATTGCAATCGATCGCTCCACTAACGAAGCTTACTTTGCTGACGGTTACGGTAATAAGCGGGTAGCAGTGGTCGATGTTGCAACCGGCACTTTTAAAAGATTTTGGGGTGCGTACGGCAATGAGCCTATAGACGAACGAGTAGTATACGACCCAGATGCACCGCTTCCACAACAGTTTGTAGGGCCGGTACACTGCGCTGAACCTTCTAATGACGGTTTAATCTATGTTTGTGATCGCGGAGCAGATCGAATCCAAGTCTTTCGGCCAGATGGCACTTTTGTTAAAGAAGGTCAGGTGGCTCCTCTTACGTTAGCGGGAACTACCTGGGACATTTCCTTTTCTCATGACGAGAATCAAGAATTTATTTATGTAGCAGACGGTGCAAATTTTAAAGTTCACATATTGGATCGCGAATCACTAGAGGTGCTTGCTGAATTTGGTGACGGAGGAAGACAACCAGGGTTATTTTTTGGCACGCACAGCCTAGTCACAGATACTGAAGGCAATATATACACCACTGAAACTTACGAAGGGAAGCGTGCTCAAAAGTTCCTTTTCCAGGGATTACGACCTTTGAGTGAACACAGAACAGGGGCCCCGTGGCCCGACTCAGAATTACACTAATAATTTGAATTTCTACTAGAATATTTCAACCCCCTCCAACAATTAGACAAACTCGATCAACTCTAGCTTGTCTAAAGGTTGGGCGTTTATTATTCTAGCTCCAAATCAACTTACAAATTTTAGAGGGAGTCCGAAGTATGAAACTTCGATATGTATTAGCAGTAATTTTTTGCCTTGGCTTTAATCCCCTTGTGTCAGCCGAGGAAGTGATGGTCGATTATTCTTACAACGGTAACCATAACACTGATTTTAGTAATATCGGTGTTTCATTAAAAATTGAAAATGTGATAGACGATCGAGGTAGCGACCCTAGAATGATCGCAGATGAATATTTAGCTGAAAAGCCACTAAGCGAAATTATTTACACAGCGCTTGTTCAAGGACTAGAGCATGGAGGTGCCGAATTAGTATCATCAGATCAAGATATGCAAATTCAAGGTCGAATAGTTAGCTCCGAACTTCGCACAGTAGACAGATCGGGAGTAGAGTCTCTTCAACTAACTATTCGGACGCAGGTAGCATTACAAGGAAGAGGGAGAACAATATGGGAAACAACTCTATTTGGCAGAGGAAGCGTACCCATTGAAGAGGGAATTGCAGCGGCATTGACTGCATCACTCGATAGAATGGTCAGAGAATTAGTTAGTGACGATTACTTTATAATTGAGCTGCAGTAAAGACTCACCGACAGCCAAGATCTGAGTATACAGAATCGTCTAACTTTGGGGTTGAAACGGCGAACAAATCCAATCCGGTGAGTTTTTCTATATCCTCTATTGATGAGATCATTTCACAATGATGGACGTGGACGGGTGCTGATTGGGGCAATATAAATGCTGCAATCTGTCCCAAATTATTTACTACTACCTTGAAAAATTTATCAGGAACTCGATGTGGCGTGTCAGTCTGCAAAAGCTCCGAAACTCTATCCTCGTCTTCTGCATCAAATATCGGCCCTGTTACAACATATACTTCGCCTTGTCTATTAACATAGTTCCTGATTGACCAGTCAAGACCATACCACGCTCCTTGGGACAGCGATGTAGTTCTGGCGACACTGTTTGTCAGATAATTTACATCCCTCCAAAATGGAGTCCCCGCAAAATCAACGAGGGAAACATATTGTGAGCGCAAAAGGCCAAGCTCCTCGGAGCCCAAAAAATCCTCTTCTTTCAGGGTGTCCTCAACATAATTGTCGTGAACGGCTTCTCTAGATAAGCTGGAAGCTATACCTATTGAGCCAGGAGAAAGTTTATAGGCAACCCAATCTGCAGACTTTGTATTCGTATTGTAAGAAAGTGCGTAAATCGGCCGCAGAATCAAGTGGTTTGAATCTTCGGCACCATTAGGGCAACCATCATAGCAATGAGCAACCTTGAGAATCTGCCCATTTGCCGTGTTAATGAGTGCCAATAGCAAGAACGGGAAATAAATATTCAAAAAAAACCTTATCAAAATTAGATTCTGACCGAACGAAAGAGGTCTACATAGAGACTTTTATTCCATTTTATCAACGATTAAACCAAAAAAATCGATACTAGTAACAATCGAGTATCTTAATCGCGAAATGCCATCTTATTCAGCCTGTTTTTACTTTCAAATAAAAGATCAAATCGTGATCTAAATTCCAATTTTACGCGTTTTTTAGTTTTTAGTAACTATGATGTTTTTTGGACATTTCAACTTTTAGGAAGGAAAAGTCTTGAAAAACACGTACGATTGATTTCATTGTATTTTCCATACTACCTAGGGGGAACAAAGTAGGCGAAAGAGTATTTTTCGATTTATGCAATAAATAAGCTTTGAGAAACGCTCAGCCGTACGTTGTTCTAAGCCCGACTGTCAAACGCAGTCGGGCTTTTTTTTTGCGAGACTCGCCGGTAAAATTTCCCCTAATCAAGATTCTAACGAGCAATTTCTGATCTATGTTAAGATTCAATAACTCGAAAGAATAAGGCTCGATGAATGATGATGATTAGAAACTATTACTTCATTTCAATTTTTTTGGTAATTCCAAGCCTTAGTCTTGCTGACACAACTCTTATTAAAAATATCAACGGTTATACCCTCACCAACGAAGGTGACTTGATAAATTTCGAAGCTTTGAAATTTACAAACGACCGAATAGATGCGACCTACCACTCAACCCCAGAAGACTTACCTTTTGTCGACAACGTCATCGATGGTAGTGGCAAAACGGTTATCCCTGGTCTGATCGATGCGCACGGACATGTTGGCAGTTATGGTTTGAGTCTCCTTCGGGTTGATCTGGTTGGTGCTTTGTCTGAAAGTGAAGCAGCAGATCGGGTTTTAGAGTTTGCTGATTCCAATCCAGAACTTAATTGGATACTTGGCAGAGGCTGGAATCAAGTCCTATGGGAAGAGGGAGAGTTTCCCAACGCAAAATCGTTAGATGACCTAATTGACGATAGGCCTGTCTGGCTCACTCGGGTAGACGGGCACGCGGGCTGGGCCAATTCGGAGGCGCTAGAATTAGCGGGAATTACTCAAGGAACCTCCGACCCCGTGGGAGGCCAAATTATCCGGGATATAGACGGTATCGCCACCGGTGTGCTGATAGATACTGCAATGAACTTCGTCAGTTCAAAAGTTCCCAAACCGACGATAGAGGACGAAAAAATAGCTCTTGCGACAGCAATGCAAGCACTGGCTGAATACGGACTAACCAGCGTCCATGATGCGGGAATTAATAGTCAGACGGTGAAAGCTTATAAAGAGCTAGCAACAAAATCTCCTCTGACGATTCGAATAAATGCCATGCTTTCTGCTTCGGATCCTTTATATCAAGATCGACTAGCGGAAGGTTTATACAGTAGCGAAGATCAAACACTAGTTATCAACAGTGTAAAAATAGTAAGTGATGGGGCGCTCGGTAGTAGAGGTGCAGCACTAGTTGAGGAATATACGGATGATCCCGGAAATAAAGGCCTTCTCCGTTACAATGATGAAAGGCTGGAGTACTTAATGCGAGTAGCTATGAACTCCAGCTTCCAAGTAAACACCCATGCTATTGGTGACAGCGCAAATTTGAAGGTGCTGGATAATTATGAACGACTCATTAGTGAAACCGGTTCCCGATCCATGCGACATCGCATCGAGCATGCGCAAATTCTCCGCTACGAAGACATAGAAAGGTTTAATAACTTAGGCGTTATACCATCGATGCAATCCATCCACGCCACTAGCGATAAAAACATGGCGCAGGACAGATTGGGAGAGGCGCGCATCCAAGGCGCTTATGCCTGGCGAAAGCTGATTGATGCAGGTGCTCGTATCGCAAACGGCTCTGATTTCCCGGTTGAGTCTCCAAACCCCTTTTGGGGTCTTCATGCAGCAGTGACTCGGCAAGATCGCAATGGAGAGCCGAGAGGCGGCTGGTTTCCCGAGGAGCGCATGACACTGGTTGAGGCTTTTGCTAGTTACACGATAGACGCCGCATATGCTGGCCATCAAGAGGACTTCATAGGCTCATTAGAGGCTGGAAAAAAAGCTGACTTTATAATCCTCGATAGAGACATATTTAATGTTCCTGCAAGCGAAATTTGGGAAACTCAAGTCACTGAAACCTGGGTCAATGGAATCAGAGTGACGGAGTAAGTATCGAAGCAATCTGAAAGAGCACATATAATTAAGGCGCACTCTGCCGAGCAGGCATTGCCATGTAACTGATCAGATTTAACAAAAACAAGAAGGTAAAAATGAGTAAAGTAATCCATCCTGCCGGAAGGCACTTCCTCCAAATACCGGGACCATCAAATGTACCCGACAGCGTCCTAAGAGCAATGTCTGAAGCTGTCATTGACCATAGGGGTCCAAATTTTCCTGAATTGACTCGTGAAATTCTAAGCCAACTTAAACCGATTTTTAACACCCAGGGCCCAATAGTAATATTTCCATCCTCCGGCACTGGAGCTTGGGAGGCTGCTTTAGTCAACACACTCTCTCCTGGAGATAAAATCTTAGCATTCGAGACAGGATGGTTTGCCATTCTATGGAAGCAAATGGCGGAGAAACTTGGAATGGAAGTTGAGTGGGTACCAGGAGATTGGAGGACAGGTGTTGATCCTCAATTAGTCGAGGAAAAATTGCGCAGCGATACCAAAAAATCTATAAAAGCTGTTTGCGTTGTCCATAATGAAACATCAACCGGGACAACGAGTCGACTGAGTGAAATCCGCGGGGCAATCGATGAAACTGCACACCCTGCATTATTCATGGTTGATACTATTTCCTCACTTGCTTGTTGCGAGTATGAACATGATCAATGGAAGGTAGACGTGACCATTAGCGGCTCGCAAAAGGGTTTAATGTTGCCACCCGGACTAGGTTTCAATGCGATGAGTCAAAAAGCTTTGGAGGCATCACAGTCTTCTTCCTCGCAGGTTTCATACTGGTCGTGGCAGGAAATGATCGAAAATAATGAAAAAGGAGTTTTTCCATATACACCCGCGACGAATCTTCTCTATGGACTTAAGGAGGCCCTCAAACTGCTCCATAGAGAAGGTTTACAAAATGTTTATTACCGTCATCAGAGGTTGGCAAAAGCTACGAGGTTAGCGGTTGATGCTTGGGGCCTAGAAAATATGTGTCTCAATCCGGCCGAGTACAGCAATTCGTGTACCGCAGTCCTGACGCCGAAAGGTTTTGATGCTGATCATTTGCGTGAGGTAATTTTAGAAAAATTCAATATGTCTCTTGGCACAGGTTTAGGGAAAGTCAAAGGTAAAGTCTTCCGTATCGGGCATCTTGGCGATTTCAATGAATTATCTCTGGCTGGAACTTTAAGTGGTGTTGAAATGGGATTACGGCTCGCTAAAATCCCTCATAGCCAAGGCGGAGTTAACGCAGCGTTAGAATTTTTATCGGATTGAAACAATAATAAGAAGAGAAACAAAATGGATCCAAACACAGCGGTCAACACAAGTGCGGCAATATCTCTAGTTGGATTTGGAATTGTCATATTTTTACTCTTATTTCTAATTGCAAGATGGAAATGGCACGTATTTTTTGCGCTATTAATTCCTATCCTATTTTTCGGAATTTTACCCGGAATTCAGCAAAATAATTTTATCGACGCGTTCGAAAGCGGGTTCGGGAATACACTGGGTTCAATCGGTGTAGTCATCGTACTAGGCTCAATAATAGCTGAGGCTTTAAAGCACACTGGAGCAATTCAGGTGATTACAAAATCTATGGTCAACCTTGTCGGCACGCACCGAATGCCGCTTGCTCTGACGCTTACTGGATTTATTATTGGAGTTGCAATTTTCTCTGATGTTGCTTACGTAATTCTGAATCCGCTCGTGCACTCGGCAGCAAAGACGATGAACGTCGGGATTGCGGTTATGTCGACCGGACTGGTTGGAGCACTCCAACTAACCCATGCAATTGTGCCGCCGACTCCTGGACCACTTGCAGCAGCTGCAATTGTTGGTGCAGATATTGGACGAACGATAATCTTTGGTGGGATTGCGTGTCTCTTCGGTTCGTTAGCATGCTGGGCTTGGGGTTTATATTTTGCTGGCCCAAGGATAGAAACAATGGCTAGTGACGAATTTGAAGGTATATCTATTGATGACTTGGGTGGAGACGAAATCAAAGAATTGCCAAGTAATCTCAGCTCCTATGCCCCGATTGTGATACCAATCCTTTTGATCGGTGCACAAAGCATAATCTCTCTTGTGGCGCCTGAGGGCCACATACTTAAGACAATCTTTTCGTATCTAGGCTGGCCTGTGGTGGCGCTTTCAATAGGTGTTTGGCTGGCTTACCGCAATATTAAAAGTCCCGAGGATCGAGAAAAATCAAAAGACGCATGGGTTGAGTCCGCACTAAGAACATCTGCCATGATTTTAGTGGTTACAGGATTGGGCGGATCGCTAAGCGCTATTTTAAGAGGCACACCAGCCGTTGATTTTATAGCGATGATTTTCACCGATTACGGATTACCTACAATATTATTGCCTTTCGTGATCGGGATAATTGGAAATATGATTACTGGCTCGACTACTGTCGGCGTTATAACAGCCGCTTCTTTAGTTGCACCAATGTTAACTAGTTTAAGCCTATCTCCTGAAGCCGCCATGCTAGCTGGAGCCAGCGGCTCAGTTATTATTAAGTACGTGAATAGTAGTTATTTTTGGGTTTGTACTTCGCTATCAAAGCTTACAGTTCCAGACGCAGTATTTAGTTATGGCGGCGCAACCCTCGTGGGCGGAATTGTATCGTTCATCACTGTTTGTCTTATGTGGTCTGCTGGCTTGATATAGTTATCACTCAGTTGCTCCAAGTCTGCGAAGCATCTCTGCAACCTTGGGCCTAGTGCCTCTTAGACCATTTGTGCCAGGAATACCCTGAACAGTCTCTGCTAATTGTAAAGGCGTCAAGTCTCTGTCATTACGAACATCGATTCGAGCGCCCTGCGCAGCAAGAAATTCAACAACAGAGGGAAAATCTTTTAAAACTGCATGATGTATCGCGTTTCTGCCGCGATTATCAGCGGCATTAACATCGACACCCTCATCAATAAGGATTTTTGCCAGCTCTAAAGTTCTCCATTCCTCGTCTTCAGAGTCAAGCTCCTCGTTACCTATTCTATCGCGACGCCAATCTAGAGAAGAACCTGAATTACCCATGGCCACTTGCAACGCTGTCACTCCATTTTCATCGACAACGAGTGGATCTGCGCCGGCCTCTAGAAGAATCTGAAGTATTTCAACTTCACCGTATTTAGCGGCCATCCAGAAAGCATCCCGACCAATTAATTGGGATCTAATTGAAAAGTCGGCACTGAATCTTCTTCCTGGCGTCCCGTGCTCTACAGGAGTATCAATAATAGCGCCATGGTCGAGGAGTTCTCTAACTAACGTCACTTCACCCCTAAGCACTGCTGCATGAAGAGGGGTATAACCCGCTTTCATAGCGTTCGGGTCAGCCCCCTGCTCTAATAAATAAATGGCCAACTCTTCGTGCCCGCTGTGCGCCGCCTGAGTCAGAGCGTTGACCCCTGATGCAGCGGTATCATTCAAATCGGCTCCTGCCTCCAGCAAAACTCTAGTGGTTTCTATATCTCCCGTTCGAGCGGCGAACATCATCGCCGATGAACCCCCATGAGCCATCCTAAAATTCCCGCTAGGGTTAGTGTTACCCGCAGTGTTCTCTAGTTGGTACCAGACTTTTGAGCGGATATTTAAATCTGCCCCATGGTTTAAAAGAAGTTCAGTTACAGCGCTATGACTCTGAGCAACTGCCCACATAAGTGCTGTCTGACCTCTCTCCTCTTCCACTGCGTTTACATCCGCACCAGCATTCAACAAGAGCGAGACGGTTCTGACACTACCCGCACGAGAGGCACTCATGAGAGGAGTTTCACCCATTTTAAGGCTTACGTTTGGGCTAGCACCGGCCGCTAAGAGCTTCTCTACAAGAGGTTCGCTCCCATTGGATGCAGCTAACCAAAGTGGTGTTGCTCCGAGTTGGTTAGATGCATTAACGTTGGCGCCGGCGTCTATAAGAAATTGCGCGATCTCCTCATTATTTCGATGAGCTGCCCAATGAAGGGCCGTCGCACCGTCGCCTTGCCTTGCATTAGGGTCTGCTCCTGATGATAAAAACTCAGAAACTACGCCCTGCTGGTTATTCCGAGCTGCGCCAATCAGCGTGGACTCCTGAGCAAAACACGCCAGAACGGGCATGTTCAGAAACGCTAAAAACAACATTCTCGAAAACAAGTGTTTTTGTGATCTATACATATTATTGGATCCTAAGGCATACAAAGGGTAATTGACAGCCCATTCGTGTCATGGCAACTTTCCCCAGTCATAATAAGAATAAAACTCTTGGCCACAGATTTTAATTAATAATCTACTGAAAATGCGAGTCCAATCAAAAAACAATGACTTAATAAACCCAATAGTAAGTGGTAACTTAGGAAACATGAACCACATAAACGTCAGAATGAATCAACGTATACGGCGCGCTATACCACTTATGCTTATCGCGCTGTTATCTAACTTCTCCGCCGCACAACCCGATGGAGAGTTGCTTAATGCCACCCTAAACCAGTATTGCCTGGCTTGTCACAACGATACGCTTAGCACAGCAGATGTTTCCTTCCAGAACATCGACCTTTCCGATTTAAGTGCACATGGGGCATTACCAGAAAAAGTGCTATCTCAATTGCGAAATAGGCGCATGCCACCAATGGAGATGCCCAAGCCAGCCGAAGATACATATAATCAGTTAGTTCAGTGGCTGGAAACAGAAATCGATAACCTGGCATCGAATAACCCCAACCCAGGTCGGACAGACACTTTTCATCGCCTCAACCGGGCGGAATACGCCAATGCGGTTAGAGATTTATTGTCAATAGAGGTCGATGTCGAAGAGTTACTTCCTGCTGATGATATAGATGCCTACGGTTTTGATAATATGGCCGATGTTCTGACAGTGTCACCAGCCCTGATGGAGAGGTACCTTTCTGCAGCCCGAAAAACTGCTAGGTTAGCTGTTGGCGAGAATCCCCTTGGCCCTGCATCGGAAACTTATGAAGTACCCATTCTTCTCAATCAGGCAGACAGGATGAGCGACGATTTGCCTTTCGGTTCCAGGGGGGGTGTGGCAATGAATCATTACTTTCCAGTAGCTGGCAAATACGATCTCTCTCTGAGGCTCCACAGAAACTATGTAAACTATATTCGCGGTATGGGTTCTCGTCACGAGATTGAGGTGCGACTTGACGGCAGTCTGATTGAAACTTTCCAAATTGGCGGCGAGGAACCTGACGTTTTGCAGGCCCCGGCTAGCTATGGCGGTAATCAATTTGGTGACCGGGAGTGGGAAGAATACATGTTATTCGCCGATTCTAACCTAAGACTTAGATTCGATGCCGAGTCTGGCCCTCACGTCGTTGGAGTATCATTTGTACGACGATTCACAGAGCCAGAAGGAGTGCTCCAGCCGCCCCAGTCAGTTTTCGCCGCGGCCGTCAACGAAATGCGTGATGGTGATGCAGCTATTGAAGTCGCTCAAATCACCGGCCCCTTCGAGCCCTCTGGTCCAGGCTCAACTCCCAGTCGAGAAGCAATTTTTATTTGCAGGCCCATTAATAGTGATCCCAGTTCTGAGGAAGCTTGCGCCGTCGATATTTTATCAAACATCGCACATAAAGCTTACCGCAGACCACTGCAACAATTAGATTTAGACACACTCTTGAGTTTCTATCACATGGGTAGAAACGATGGGAGATTTGGGTTTGACGCAGGGATCCAACTGGCAATTGAGCGAATATTGATATCTCCAGATTTTCTTTTCAGAGTAGAACAAGATCCGCTCAACATAGAATCTGGTTCGGATTATCAGCTGACTGACTTAGAGCTTGCCTCAAGATTGTCTTTCTTCCTATGGAGTAGTATCCCAGATGAAGAGCTGCTTACGCTGGCAGAGCAGGGTGAACTGCAGAAAAATGAAATTCTGGAGCAACAAACCCTTCGGATGCTCAAAGATTCGAGATCAAAGGCATTAGTTGAAAACTTCGCTGGGCAGTGGCTATACCTAAGGAATCTGCCTAGCCTTGTGCCAGATGCCGTCGAATTTCCCGAGTTTGACGAAAATCTGAGGGCAGCTTTCAGACAGGAGAGCGAGCTTTATTTTGAAAGTTTATTGAAGGATGACAGATCCGCGCTGGATTTGTTAGGAGCCGGATACACCTTCCTTAACGAACGCCTTGCGATCCATTACGGTATAGATGGAATTTATGGAAGCCACTTCCGAAAAGTAAATCTGGAAGGTGAATCTGCGAAACAACGCGGAGGAATCTTGGGACAGGGCAGCCTGCTGACTGCAACTTCCTACGCTAACCGCACATCGCCAGTTCTTAGGGGCAAATGGGTTTTAACTAATATTCTGGGGACGCCACCCCCGCCTCCGCCAGCTGATGTCCCAGACCTTCCTGAAACTGGCGAGGATGGGCAACCCGCCACAATCCGGGACCGAATGATTCAGCACCGGAAAGACCCAAATTGTGCTGTATGTCATCTTCCCATGGATCCACTTGGACTGGCGCTCGAAAATTTTGATGCGATCGGCCGTTGGCGAGACACTGGCGAAGCTGACCTGCCTATTGATGCTTCAGGACAACTACCCAATGGCACACAATTCTATGGTCTGGAGGGGCTCAGAGAAATATTGTTAAATCGCAGTAATGAGTTCGTAGGGACGATTACGGAGAAGATGTTTGCCTACGCGATCGGCCGCCCTCCAGAATACTTCGATAAGCCAACAATTCGTCAAATTACTCGAAGCGCAGCATTGGATAACTACCGCTGGTCGTCTATTATTACAGAAATAGTGAAGAGTGCCCCTTTCCGAACGCGGAGGACTGAATCATGATAATAACCAAGAAAGCGATACCCCGCCGTACCCTGTTACGAGGCATAGGAGCCGCCTTGGCCCTGCCAACACTTGATGCCATGATCCCAGCGCTTGCCAGTACTAGCGGGAAGCCTATTAAACGCCTCGGCATTGTTTATGTTCCAAATGGGATGAGAATGGACCACTGGACGCCGTCAACCGTTGGCAGCGGTTTTGAATTCCCTTCGATTCTCAAACCTATGGAGCCATTTAGGGATCAGCTCCAAATTCTCAGTGGACTCTGGGGGGTTGATGGAGAGGGCCCTCACGCACGGGCTTCCACTCGGTTTCTGACCGGAGTTGCATCCACTAGGGACAATGGCTCTAATCTTCGAGCCGGTATTTCTATGGATCAAATCGCCGGAAGAATACTGGGTAACGAGACTCAGTTAGCAACCTTGGAACTCGCAATCGATGGGAGAGACTTTGCCGGTTCCTGTGACGAGGGCTTCAGCTGCGCGTATACAAATACTATTACTTGGGCGAATGAGACCACTCCATTGCCGATGGAAAACAACCCTAGAGCCATTTTTGAAAGGTTATTCGGCGATACCGGAAGCACAGACCCCGCTGTCAGAAAAGCCAGACTTGGCAAAGACGCCAGCTTACTTGACTCAGTCACCGAGAGGGCAAGCGAAATGTCTAAAAAGCTAGGCGCCGGTGATAAGACCAAGTTGTCCCAATATCTAGAGGCTGTGCGCGATGTGGAAAGGCGAGTTCAAATGGCAGAGGCACAAAGCGATCGAGAACTGCCAGTTGTGGAGCAGCCTGCGGGAATACCAGATACTTTCAAAGAACATGCCCGATTGATGTTTGACATGATGGCCTTGGCTTGGGAGACAGACATGACTAGGGTTGCCACCTTCATGATGGGCCGTGAGATCACCGGTCGAACCTATGCAGAAATAGGCGTACCCGATGCGCATCATCCAATCTCCCACCACCAAAGAGACCCGGTTAAACTTGAGAAATTACTTAAAATCAATGAATACCATGTGACCTTCTTTGCGGAATTTTTAGAGCGTCTGAAGAATTCTGAAGATGAAAATGGGTCTCTGCTAGACTCATCAACAATAGTCTATGGAGCAGGCATGGCTGACAGCAATTCTCACTACTCGAGAGGTCTCCCCATTTTACTGGCTGGAGATGTAGCGCACCCGGGTTACCATTTGCAATACCCTGAGGGAACGCCGCTCAGCAATCTTCATCTTAGCCTGCTGGACAAGATAGGAACTCCAATCGAGTCCTTGGGCGATTCCACAGGGAGATTGTCCATTTAATAAATTAAGAAGCAAACGCTTCCCTGTAAAAGCCGGCTACTCATTCCAAGGTACCCGGCTTTTTCTTTAATAGTTATTAACAATGTTTTTTCTCGCGTCTTTGGTTTTAATCATCCACTCTGTCACGCTACTATCTGAAATCAGATTTAATCAAGGAGCGGCATAATGCAATTCCAAACAAGAACTCAAATAATAAGAATGTTTTTAATAAGCAGTTTGACATTCGTTAGTCTTTTCCAATTCAACCTTTTGGCCCAGCAGGCAGAATTTCCTCCCGTGTCGGATGAAATGTTACAGGATCCTGCCGACGGAGACTGGCTAATGTGGAGGCGAACCTTGGATAGTTGGGGCTATAGTCCGCTTGATGAGATATCAAAAGACAATGTTGCTGACCTGCGCCTGGTTTGGACCCGAGATCTAGCCACCGGTACGGGAGAGATCACACCTCTTGCTTACAACGGGATGCTTTTCGTACCTCAAGCAAGCGATGTCATAGAGGCCCTTGATGCTGTAACGGGTGACTTTATTTGGGGATATCAGAGAGATATTCCAGAAGATCTCTACGAGATGGTTGGGGGCAACGCGCGCAACAATCGTAATCTTGCCATTTACGAAGATAAAATCATAAACACATCCGATGATAACCATATATTCGCCCTTGACGCTCGCACCGGTGAACAGGTTTGGGAAACTGAAATACTCGATTACCAACTAAACTCAGCTACTCATAGCTCCGGACCTATAATTGCCGACGGTCTTGCAATATCAGGCAGATCCTGCCGCCCCTGGGGTGGACCAAATGCCTGCATCATGGCAGCACATAATGCCAGCACCGGAGAGGAGGTGTGGCGTAGACGACTCATACCTGCTCCGGGCGAGCCTGGTGATGAAACCTGGGGAGATGTCCCGTTTGAATCCCGTCATCATGTGGGATCATGGATGGTGCCAAGTTATGATCCCGAGTTAGGCCTTATCATTATGGGGACATCAGTTACCTCGCCCGCTCCAAAATTCTATTTAGGGGGGACCGATAACAAGCATCTGTACCATAACTCTACTCTTGCCCTTGAGGTTGAGACAGGTGAGATTCGCTGGTATTACCAACATATGAACGACCATTGGGATCTAGACCACCCCTTCGAGCGGCTGCTCGTAGAGACAAAAGTTACTCCTGACCCTAACGAAGTTACTTGGATAAACCCAGATCTAACGCCTGGTGAAACGCGCAAAGTGATCACTGGAATACCCGGCAAGACAGGTATCGTTTATACCCTCGACAGAGCAACTGGTGAGTTTCTTTGGGCGACACCAACAATTGAGCAAAACGTTGTCATCGACATAGATGGTGCTACTGGGGAGGTCACAGAAAATCCGGAGATCATTTTTCGCGAAGCTGAACAAATAGTGTTTGTATGCCCAACCTGGCTTGGAGGAAAGGACTGGGAAGCGGGCGCTTATAGTCCTCTGACAAATGTTATGTACTATCCTCTTAGAAATACCTGTGCAAATATGTTGGCGACAGGAAATTTTGAAAGTGACACGGCTCGCGCTTTAACTGAGGGAGGCCAAGGAGGACTGGAAATATATCAACTTGCTGCACGGCATCAACTGACGCCCGGAACAAGTAACCTCGGAACCGTAAGAGCTGTATCCGCAGAAACTGGCAAAACAGAGTGGTTATTTGAAACAAGGGCTGGAACAATGTCGCTTGTTGCAACGGGTGGCGGCCTGGTATTTGGAGGCGACGCCAATGGGAGATTCAGAGCTTTTGATCATCAATCCGGGGAGGTCTTATGGGAAATTAATTTAGGCTCCTCTGTAAGTGGTTATCCAATTAGTTTTGCTGTAGACGGTAAGCAATACGTTGCGGTTAACACTGGAGGTGGACAGCCAAACCTGACTCCCGAATTACGACCGAGTCGTGGAACAAACTTATACGTATTCGCACTACCGGATTAGGACTAAGTTGTAAGGGTGACAAACGACTACTGGTTTCTTAACCTTTCAAACTCCAGTTGCAGTTCTGGGGACAGGGGATAGATGTCTCTGAATCTAAATTCCTTGTCCTCTAGTAGCTGTAGCTGAAATTTTTCTCTGTCCTCCACTAACTTTGCATAATCCAAAACTGTGTTAACTAGTGATGGAGGAAAGAAAAAGACACCACCGTCATCGCCAACAACAATGTCTCCGGGCAATACAGTGACGCCACCAATTCGGACAGGAGCATTGTATTCAACGCCGAGCCACGAAGTTGTATGTGGATCGGTAAACTTATGCAGAACCGGGAAATCCTTAAACCTGTCGTCCCGCAATCCGGAATAATCACGCGTTCCACCATCAATAATAACTCCAGCCGCCCCTCTTTGCTGAATACCGGTCGCTCCCATGTCTCCGAATAAATTATGACCATCACTCCCGCCCAACTCAGCAACAATCACATCACCGGGACCTGCCTCCTCGGCAGCCCGCGCGTAGTAGCGTCGATCCCAGTTCCCCTGCTCTGCAAGACTCAAAGCGGCCTCGCTCAAATCAGGCCTAGGTGGCAAAAAGCGCATTGTTAGAGCACGACCTACCAGACGAGAGCCAGGTTGCGTATTCTGAAAACCAGTAGCGTAATTCAGTCGATACTCACCCAACGCGCTAAAGATTACTTCAAGAGGTACATTTTTAAGTTGCGCCAATTGTTCATCGCTAACAGGCGAGCGCGATGATTGAAGCTCATCCATAATAGCGGAATAAGAAGTACGGTTTGTTTTGAACCCCTCTGGTACAGCCACATCCGAGTCAAATTCCTGATGGAAAGACCCCTGCGCGATCAAAACTTGGCTCTGAAAAAACAGGAGTGTGGTAACGAGGACTGATAATTTTCTCATTAAGAGTTCTCCATCGATAAATTGTTCAAGAGGTTTTTTTGATTGAGCTAATGGCTACTTGGGGTAATCGAGGGGTTCTTCCCAAACCACACTAGCGATTAGCCCGCTGCCTATCCGGCATTTCCAGATCAACGGTAAAGGAAACAGGTATGGACTGGGGTAGGAAACAGATTGCGTCATCACAAGCCTGATAGTCAAGCGTTCCGGTCAATGTCAACGCATCCAGTGTGGACATGACTTCTTCTGCTCTTGCATCACCGTTCATTACAACTTCTTGAAGGATTGTGAATTTCTCTTGATAAACTGGCACATGCTCATCAAGCGGCTCAAAGTAATAAATTTCAGACTCTGGATAGGACACCGGCTCGATGCGCGCGATTTCAGGTTGATCAAGATTAAAACCAATTACGCGATATCCCTTCTCTTCTGCACCCGGCGCATATACATGCATGTTAGGTCCAGGTGTTACATCTAATGCTAGGGAAAATCGTGTACCAACTGTAACTGACGTGTTTGATGGATAGGCGGTAAACTTTAAGTGCGCTGTTTCTCCCTGTACGGCTGCTATTGGAGACAGCCCCATTCCTAATTTCAACATTACATTAGTTGTGGTGTTACGCTCCCTGTAGAACTCCTCAAAGAAGCGGGAGGTAACCTTGCCATCGCCATCAACCATAAAAGTCCCTGGATAAGGAGTGCCTACTATCATTGCTCTTGCACCAAATGCTGACACATACTTTGCAACATCTGCCTGAACCTCTGGGTCATCAGCATTCTCACCCATGCCCTCAGCGGCGACCGTGTTTAAAATGCCGAACTCGGTAATAACGCTGGAATCATCATCCGCGAGCAAAGGAAAAGTAATGCCCCTCCTTTGAGCAAAGTCAGAGAGGACTTCGACTGAATCGTAACTGATGGCTGCGACGCCTATGCCTTGTTCCTTAAGCGTTTCTAGCTGGTCCTGCAGCTCCACGAGCTGCGCTTTGCAGTAGGGTCACCAATCTGCCGATCGATGGAATAGGATCATGGCCCCATTTGGGCCCATAATTGATTCGAGATTTTGTAACTCCCCTAACTGGTCAGAGAGCTGGAAATCTGGCACCTGCTCGCCAATCTGTGGGCCGAGATTTGAAACCACAACCTGTTCCCGTTCCGCTGCAGGCAGCATGGTCGAAGAGGAAAACCCAGCTACCGCCGCGAGGATTAGCAAAACTTTGTGATTAAATTTGCGCATGATTTAATCCTACCATGTTATTGTGAGATTTCCATAGATATTCATCACATCATTAGAGGGAGCAGTGCTTAGTGCATACCCGATTCATATGGTACGCTTATGTGAGCTGTCCATTGGCGGAGAATAACAATGAAAACAAATCGAGTTAGCAGTGTCTTTTTTATTTCAGCCTTTATCTGGTCCGGGTCAATAGTTGCTCAAAGCGATAGCTCTTACGAGAAGCGCACGCCCTGGGGAGACCCGGATATTTCCGGGATGTGGTCGTATGCAAGTTTAACTCCTTTACAAAGACCTGAGCGCCTTGGGGAGAAAGAATTCTATACCCCCGAGGAGGCGGCGCAAATATTCGCCAACACCCAGCAGGATGCCCCCGACAGACCGGGCGATGTGGGTAGCTATAACTACCAGTGGTTTGATAGGGGTGAGGTTTCAGCAGACTTCAGAACGTCGCTCATTGTTGATCCGCCAAATGGACGCCTACCGGTTACCGAGGCGACCATAGCCAGCCAGCGAGAAAGGGCCGAATACCTGCGTGATCATTCAGCCGATTCATGGCTAGACCGAACCAACTGGGACAGGTGCCTAACCTATCACGGTGTTCCTCCAGTTTCCTCTGGCTACAACAATTCCTATCACATAGTTCAGAATGAGAATTTTGTGGCGATACATGTCGAAATGATCCACGATGTCAGGATTATCCCGATCGATGATCGTCCACAATTGCATGACAACATACGGCAGTGGAATGGCGACAGCCGCGGCTACTGGGATGGCGACACACTGGTAGTACGAACAGCTAATTTCAGCGATAAAACTCGTCACCGCTTTCCATCTTCCCGCAACACAGTCGCTGTTGAGAGATTCAGGCGGGTCGATGAGGACATGATCGACTACTCATTTACCATTGAAGACCCGACCGTTTACACGCAGCCCTGGACAGCAATACGCCCGATGCCCCGTTTACCAGACTATAGACAGTATGAGTATGCCTGCCACGAGGGCAACTATGCCATGACTTACATTCTTCGTGGAGCAAGGACCGAAGAGGCGCGAGCGTTGGAGCAGAATACTTCCGAAAACTAATATTGAGTGCAAAACTTAGCTTGGGTATCAACATATGAAGAAGACAATTTTACAAATACTAGGGGTAATCATTCTGATACCAGCTGTGGGGATGGCAACTCTGCGGGTTGAAAACAGAAACGCGGATGGCCCCTCTATATTATTTCCGGGTGGCGAGATGACGTCCGGGCGACTGCATACAGGCCCAGAGCCCGACTGGAGCTTCACCGACGACATCCAGCTGGTGGAGCTTCAGCTCAATGATCCAATGGCGTCCCGACTTATCTATGTCCTTGAAGCCGAGGGACGGCTGTTCATCATTTCAGGTTACATGACCACTATGCTAGGTAAGCTCTGGAAGGAGTGGGCGTTTGAGGCAGACAGGGGCAACAATCAGGGAGTGTTGCGAGTAGACGGCGTGCGTTATCCCAGAACCCTGGTTCGAATAGAGGAAGGGGACATACTTGACGGGGTCGCTGCAAAACTTATAACCAAATATGGCGGAGCACCCACTGCCAGCGCTCAGGCAATCGCAGCTACACGAGCCGGAATCGAGTCAGGGAACTCCTGGGTGTTTGAACTTATTCCCAGAGACCTAAACTAGGAAGGTTAGGATGGAAACTAAAAATTATTTAATGCTCTGCGCCGCCGTAGTAATCGCTACCTCCATGAGTATCCTTTTTATACCGGGTCTCTCAGACTCAGTTGAAACTAGCATGCTCTCCTGGTTAGGAAATAATGCAAGGGCCGAGAGACCCTACTAAGGCACTTGAATCCCGGAAAAAGAAATTCAGGTGTGCACTCATAACCATCATAAAAAACACAGGTAAGGCAAATGGACAACATAAAGTACTTAAAACTATGTGGGATACTCTCTGCTGTTATCATTGGAAGTTTGCTTTTTATACCCGGGCTTGCCGATGCCATTGAGACTGCCATGCTTGGTTTTCTGATGGTCAACGCAAGAGCCTAGGAATAAAAATGAAAACTAAAAACATAATTGCATTGATAGCTCTTATTTTCTGCCTCAACTCATCCGCGCAACAATCTGGGGCACCTCCCGCTATTTTTAAACCAGGCTCAGAGATCCTTGCCGAGCTTGATGAAGCAGCACGCAATTCGACCTCTGCCGCCGGCGTATCGGTAACTATTTCACCCGGAATTTCAGTTCGGCGAAGAATGAGTGGTGTACCTCAGTATTCTGTAGTGCACCCACACAGCGTAGAGATTTACAGAATTCTTGAGGGCAGCGGAACCCTGGTAACTGGCGGCCTGCTCATCCCACCTCTCGCTGAACAGACCAGTGATGACTTGATGAGAACTCTTCACGGAATCGAGGGTGGCTTAGCAAGAAGAGTTAAAGAGGGGGATATTCTAGTTTTGCAGCCGGGAACTCCACACTGGTTTAGCAGTATTGATGGGGATTCCATAACCTACATGGAGTCTCGTGTAAGGGTCACAACCGCGCCCATCCGTTATCAGTAAAGTATTCATCGCTTTCCTTGTAGTAGACATATAAAAATCACTGCGACTCTCTGTCATTTGCAACTACAAGTTCATCAACGAGAATTTTGTAATAGTCTCGCAAGATAGCATTGATCCTCCCTCTACTCTCGCGTGCAAGGCTCTCTTTACCGGGCCAATTATTTGGATTTCCAGAGCGGCGAAATAACATTTTGGTTTCTGTCAGGTAAATGGATTGGATCTGCAAGATTCTGTAGATTAACCGCAGGTAAGGTGTCAATCTGTCGGTCAGTTGATTGCCCGAGTGGCCACCTTGCGGGGATGGGAACAAGATCTCAGTTATTCCGTCGCAATGGGCATTAATAAGTTCGTCATCGACTTCTCCAACCTTGGTTAAGGTGTCTGAAACTCCTTTCGTTTCAGCGTCAAATCTAGCGGGATCAACACCCTCTGGGTCGTACGAGACATCCCAAAGGCAATGAAAAAACCATGCCACTTCTTCAACCGCCAAACCCACAAGAACCTCGAGATTCTCCAAGCCAAAGATCTGACTTTTCAAGGAGCTGAACTCTGCCAAAAGCTCGTTGCTGACAGATGCTTGATCCAGTAGCTGCATAATCCCTTGGTACACACCCTCCTCTGAACCGGCTTTCGATTGATCCTCTGAATCTTTTCGGACTTCCGGTGAGTTTCTATTCAAACTTAGCCGAGTTATATTAAAATTAAGCTCACAAATTCTCTGAAATGGCTCTGATAGCTCTTGCTCCTCCGAAAACTGTGAAGACAGGGCCGAAAACCGCTCCATCAGCGACTCATCCAAAGCTCCTTGATGCTCCTCTTCAACTGTTTCCCAATGTTTCCAGCGATGGTAATCGTAGAAGCCTCTCTCAGTCTTGGCAATTTTGGGCTCCAACTCGGACCACACAATACCTTCCAGGGCAGGTAACCTATGCCCGTTACCGAGAGAGTACTTTATCCACTGAAGACTGTAGTGGAAGCTTAGGAAACGTCGACAGACCGACGGAGAGAGAACGCCTTCTTTTAACCCTTTTCTTAACAATCCTATCGCCATTTTATTCTCACCAATTTTTGAAACAGCCTCGACGAAATTAAACTCGCCAATCTATTGCTGTATTCATTGGAGCTGCTTTAACACTACAAAGTTTTTATATCAATAAAAACCATGCGTGGTGTTCAATTCATAATATCGCTTATCTTCAAAATCAAAACCAAACCCAGCGCGCCACTTCTCTCATTTGATTATTCAATAGGATTTCCTTCTTCCGCCAAAAAGAAACATTATGAAAACGCCTATTCCAGTTAAGATCTTTGTCTTGATCTTTCAAGCGTTCCCAATGTAGTAATAGCATCTTTAATGCCAGCTCATTTTTCTTCTGACTCGAGAACATGCCCCTGTATGCCCATTTGTGAATACCCCACATCTCGATCGGGTCACCGTAAGTCTTTATGTTTGTGTCCCACCGAGATTCCATAAGAGCATAGCCCGTAAACTGACGCTTGTCAGGCAACATTATCTCTCTCTCAGCACTGATGTAAGAAAAGTAGTATCGACTGAAGTTCGTGCGGCAGTCGTTGTCGATGTTCCAGTAGACATCGAGCAGTATCCAATTTTTAATCTCTCTGTCCGCAGGAAGAAGTCCTTCGGGATACGGATAAATGTGTGGTTCCTCAATCAAAGACAAATCGGGCATGTCAGGAATGACATAAGGTTTAATATAGGTTCTGGTTACCATAGTTCTACCTCTTTAGTGCATTTTATAATTACGGGCGCACAAGCTGGTCTCAAATGCCCGGTTTCTTAGGGAAACCACTCCATTCACAAACTGTTATCTATTTTTCGCCACCTTCTTTCTTCATCAAAAACTATGATTTCAGCGGTATAAGCTAAACCCATTTCACGCCATTGCCAGTCTTCAAGATGAAACCCCACTTCATCAAAGTACTCATGCAATTCATCTGGTGAATACGTCCCCGCATATTCTCGTTTACGTAAAGAGTTCTCTTGCGAACAATAAAGCTCCCACTTTTCTCCCTTGCGTATTTTTTTAACCCAGTAATTGGTTCTCCAGCTTAAGCCTGGCGCCCCAGAATATTCATGCTCTCCTAAGTCAAAGACTCGGATAGTAGGGCGGAGATCCTTTAAGTATTGGAAATAGGGATGGTCTGCGATGTTTGCCGTTTTCTCTGACATGGTATCCCCTTTTAGTGCTTCGCATGATGGCGGGCGCACAATCTGGTTAACAAATGCCCGGTTCCTTACGGAAACCAATCGAATAAAAAACCCGATCCAGCGGGGCTAAATCGGGCTCAGAAGACTGTCCGGTTTAGCTGGTATTTATAATGCTCCCCGCAATCTGGATCAAATCGGAGCCAGACGTAAGTATAGAACAAAAGGTATTTAAGATGCATCCTTTTTTGAGTAGGTTCCATCTGGGCGTATTGCGTATTATTCTGTACGGACGGTTTGTTATTTTTGTCAGAGCTTATATGCTAGAGCTTGTCGCAATTATTTTTATAGTTTTAACGATACCTCTATGGCTGCCTCTGGTTGCTGGTATTGTCACGAGTCTCATTAGCTTTGGCTTCATGGCGGTCTTCTGGTTAATTTTTATTGCGACAGTTCTTTACTTAATTCTTACTTAATCCTTCCAGTAATCGTATAAGGCTTTTTTAGCCTTCTGGAATTTCTCGCGATTCACACTCCGATTTGGTTTGCATTTTTTAATCGGTTTTCCCGGTCGGGTTTTGGCTGCACTTGGATTGACTGTCATATTTGCTTCTCAAAAATAGTATTGTACCCCGCATGTCAAGTACGGTTTTAGACGCTGTTAATTCTTCTCTGAAGAATTGAAACGGGATGACCTCTACCCACCGTCGTATAATAACTCTCAGGAGGGTCCTTTTTAATTATTTGAGAGTAATTCCGAAAAATAACCTATTTCTGGATTCGCCAGACTGCCTACTAACAGAGTTCGGTCTAACATCAGATTCATCAATTCACAGGAAGTCTCTGGCAGTAAAGCACAGGAGTGGCAGGCAGCCATGTTCATGCCATCCGGGCCTTGCCCATTACTTTCCAAGCACACCGGGTCTGATGAGCACCAACTTGCCCGAAGAATTGCGCTTTCAATGAGCTGGGGTAACCGGTCTTCAAGGCCTTGCCTTACTAGGCCTCCCATTGATCCCTCAGTGTCGCCTGCTGCAGTATAAATAAGCACAGCGTGCATCTGCGGGGATGTTCTCTCTGAGAAATACAATCTCTCGCGGAGTGAAGCGCTTCCATATCCACAGTCATAAATTAACTCGTTGATTAGAATATGCGAAAAGGTATGGATCATTACTTGCTTGGCAGAGACACTTTTCAAAGCGTCTATGGTCATTTTTGTGTGCCGAGCCCGAGCTTCAGTAAAACGGCGTTCTCTATCTTCAAGAAAATCTAAATTATCTTGGTACCATTTTTCTAGCGCAGTTTCAGAAAACTCTAGAAATAAACCCTCACCTCGTACGATTATACCGGGCAACCAAGCTTGTTCTCGGTCAGAACTAAAAAGTTGCCTTTGTTCGACCGAAGTTAAACCTCCGGAGCGCAATCGGTTAAATCCTGTAAATGCCCGAGTCTCCCGAAGCTTGTTAAGCAAACTAACTCCAGAGAAGTTTTCTTTTATCCAAGTCGGATATTTGTTCAGTTCTGCGACTGCGACATCTAAATCAACTTTTGGGCTGCCTTCCGTTACATTTTTCGTAAAGACTTTGTACTCATCATGTCTATAGAGCTCTTCAGTGTGCTCTTCTTTATCAAGCTCGGATTTTGCTTCGTATCCGCTTTCAGACTTTCCTGCGTTTTTTGATTCTGTGAGGAAAAGTCTTGGATCAATATCCCAATCTAATTCTTCGCAGCACTGGGCATAGTCAGTGCTTTTCAGATCTCTTACCTGACGGATAGAAGTCAAATACGAACTGCATTTTTGGTCGAGTTCCAAGAATCTATGTATTAGAAGTGTGTTTGCAATTCGCACCAGTTCTTCAACATTCGCATCGGTTAAATACTGAGGATACGTCCTTTTCAACGCAATTTTGGCCTGTCGGGTTGTAAGCAATCCATCAGCGTTACTCTTCATGGCATCAAACAGATTGTTACAAAAGCCTTGATTCTGGGTGGCATCAAGAATCTCTTGAGGTGCATCAGAATCTTGAATAGAAGGTATATATATTGATGACACAACGTTTGGGAAATAAAGGTTCGATGCATTTTTTAGTAATACAAATAATTGGCTCCCACAGCCTGTTGAAGGGCGAACTTTCGACCCTATACCCAATACCGGATTATCTCCATTGCAAACTATCTTCTGTCGTCCGAGAGGTGAAACATTGGAGTTTGCCCCACCTTCATCCTCACTGATACCTCCTAGGATGTTGCCTAATGTTTTGGCGGGTAATAGATCTACTATTTTCCCTCCATCGAAGCCCTCGGCTCTAATTTTGATCCCGGATAAAGATGCTGAGCCAGAAGCATTCATTCTTAACCATCTTTTTCCTGGGACAGGCTCAAACGGTTTATCTTTGTTGGGAGATATCCACTCGCACCAAGGGAAGTCAGTTATGTGCCCTCTCTCGCAAACAGCTACAAACCTCACTTGAAAACATATTCTTTCCGGATGCTCTTTTCCTTTATCAGCTCCAGTACCGATTGGGCCCTTGCATTTTGGAGCGTCGCGTCTGTGATACTCCGACTTGTGTAAAATTCCACACCTCGGGCACATATGCCATAGTGGAAATCTTAGGAATGGTAATTCTTGACCAACATTCTTTTGCTTAATGCCACGCCTTGGAGCCCGATATTCCATAGGTTCAACAAAGAACTCTACTCCTAACCTTTCGGCTAAACGGGCTTCATCAGTGATCATATATTCGTTCTTATGTTCTATGTCGCTCCTGTCGAATGGATAAGCATCCAATCCCACATGAATCATTGATACGGGACCAGGAAAATCGACGATTGCGCCGGGGCCGAAAGGTGAGATCGCTTGCGTTTTTCTAACCGGTTTTCCGCTCATTTATGTTCCTCTTCAAAAGAGTCAGAATTTTGAGGAGTATTGAAATATAAAGTCACTGCAGCCTCAGCTGAACCATCTACGCCGCGCATAGAGGTGAGAGTTGGCCATGAAAAATTTACCCATGTTTCAGGGGGTGTTTGTCCTGCTTGGTGCATTAGAGAGGGGTCATCTGATAGGCCTTGAAAAGATCCGTAGTCCTGAGGCAGCCAATGGCTCCATTCCTTAAGTCTTTGATCGAGTTTAGAGAGAACATAATCTCGATCTCCTGGACTCACTTTTTGTAGGCGCTCCTCGATCACATCGTAGATACGTTTTTTAAGCGGACGAGGAATGTCGGCAGTTGGATCTCTTGCTAAAGTACTGATATCGGATAATTGCCGGATAAATGTAACCAACAGCGCATGCAGAGTTCTTTCAACTGAGGGAATGCTGAATGGAGTTACTGAAGTTGGTTCCACAAATGAATAAATCTTTTGATGGTAGTTCTTGAATTTCTCGAAATGGGAGATATCGCGAGCCTTGTTAGGAGAAAGCAAGGTAACAACCAATCCCGGTTTTGAGGGGTCACGGCCAATCCGGCTACTTACTTGAATATACTGAGCCGTTGTCTTCGGTTGGCCCACAACTGCCATCATACTAAGTCGGGGAACATCTACACCAACTTCGATTATATTTGACGCTAAACATGCATCTATGGGGGCTGGGTTTTTAGAATAATCTCTTTTGCCTTCAATGGTTTGATATTGCAGCTCTAACTGATTTAGTATCTCGGGAATCTGATGGCTTGGAATTCGGCTCGTAAGTTCAGTGGGGAATAAACTCGACCTGTGTAGCCCAGACAGTCCGTGCCTAGCAGCTATGACACGTAGATACTCACGAGTATCTGCGAGCAACAAAGTAGCGGCTGATCCTAGCTCTCTCAATGAGTTGAAAAAACAAAGTAGGGTCCACCAAGGATCTCTTTCTCTATCCGACCAGTCCTTATTTGCTGCAGGCCATTCAAGAAGTGTAGCGAAAATTCGTGCTTGCGCGGTCTGCATTGATAAGTAGCCCGGCGCCATTACACCTAGGTACATTCGACCTGGACTTCGACCGCCGTCTAATTCTTTGCTCTCCCTTGCAAAAAACGAATCCGAAGCATCCAACCCCGGTGGTGGAAAGATCGAACATCTGTCTCTACCATATAAGCTATTGATTTGCTCATATGCGTTACTTATTGTCGCAGTTGAAGCGATGATTTTAGGCCGCATGCCATCTTTAGAGCACAATTCCTCGATTACTGTTTCATATGCTCCAACGATAGTTCCCAAAGGTCCAGAAATCAGATGTAGTTCGTCTTGGATAATGAGTGAGGGTGGAGAATTCTTAACGTGCCCATTTTGATCGATTCCAAAAAACGACCTTAATTCAGGTTTCCACGCAAGAAGTGCAAACTTATCGACAGTCGCCACCAATAGATCAGGTGGAGAAGCTATTAAATCTTCATCAATAACCGAAACAGGAAGGGAATCTTTCTCCTGTGGTAAAAATGGATCTTGTTGATTAGAAAAATCACACGCGGGATCGGGACAACGATATTTGACGGTACCTTTTTCTTCAACATAGCCTAGTACCTGATTGCCAGACTTCTCAGTTTTAAATGCACCAAACTTAGCCGCGCACCAAGGGCATCGACGCAATATAAAAGGATTCTCTGCGCCATCCGGATCTTTGTGCATTTTTTTAACTTGAGCTCTGGCGTCCGCACGTTTATTTGGAGATGTTGCCATACCGACCCATAAGCCTATTGAGAAGGGTTTTTTGCCTAAATCGACATCACTTTGATTGCGGACATATTCCATGGCGCAAAAAAGTGTAGTGGCACGCTCGAATTGCTGCGCAGTAAGTAATCGGAGGGTGTACCGCATCAGAACAGTAACACCATCATCACTTTCACCTATTAGCCTTTTGTAGAAAAGTAAGAATGCGATGACACCTAAGTAGGCCTCTGTTTTGCCACCACCGGTGGGGAACCAAATTAAATCGACCTCTTCTCTATCTGGAGTTTCGCCCCGGATGAGCCCTTCAAGGCTCATCAGAAGAAATGCGACCTGAAATGGGCGCCAATATCCTTTACCTTCAGGAACGTTATTTGTGTTGACTGGAGAAAAAGGTCGATCAAAACCAAGCCCTTGTGAACCGCGCTCCCATATTGGATTTCGATCCTCTTTGGGTCGTGTCTGAGCAATAAACATAGCTAAGTTTGCTAATTCGAAAGCCCGCCGAACTGTATCATCGCTATCAATTAGCTTTCTCCCAAAAACTATTCTTGATTTCGCATGGTTAATATTTTTGAGAACATTCTTGGCTGCAATATTATCGACAAGCTCATTATCTCCAGTTACTTTCGCTTCAAGTCCGTTTAGCCATTGGTCGTATTCTTTAATCAATCGATCAACTTCATCGAATTGGGATGCATGATTATCTAACGCTGAGAGTTTTCGCATCGAAATTCTTAGATTGACCAGATTTCCATGCGGATCTAATACACTGAGATCGGGTGTCATCGCAGGCATTTCGTATACTGGACAGGAATCTGTCCATACAGAAGACACTTTTCCCTCTACATCTTCGCTCCAATCGGTTGCAATACCGTGCCCAATGGCAAATGATCGGTGATGCCTGTAATTGAGACGTATTGTCTTAGTGTCTAATGTTGCTTCTGCTTGTTGATGGTCAGTGTATTCAGGATATGGAAGAATCCAAAAATTATCTGTTTCAGCGGAAATCTTGATCCCTGCTTGAAAAATTGCTACTTCGTCTTTAGGGCCTCGGCCGTTATTTACAATTGAGACAGTAATGAGACGTTGAGTTTTAGACCCTAACCAGACTCTAGAAATACATGTCACCCTTAAGTTGTCCACTAGCTCATGACTTTTTTGGATGACTCGATTAGCTAACAATTCTTGAGTCGGTATCGATATTTTAGGGGGGCTATCCTCGTTGCTTAAAATTGGCCGTCGTATGAATAAAGAGCGGATACTGACTTTATTGTTTTTTGGATTTAGGACTTCGATGCTTTTTCGCACATACTTTGCCATCGGTGTCGTAACCAGTTCTTCTGCAGACTTGCCGTGACGACCAACCGATACTAATTCGATGGTAAGACTTTCCCGCGCCTCAGACAGATCTGCAAGAAAGCTTAGGCTGAGAGCGCTAGGAAGATAGTCATTTGGAGTGCCAACCTCGGCGTCCTCAGTTGAGTCTCCGAAATTATCCGAGTTCTGATTGATACGTTCATTCTGCTTCAATTCACGATCTGTTGGATTTAGAGATTCATTTTCGCTAGATTCTTCGAAAGCGGAATCATCATTTATTCCAGCGTCATCTTTGGCCGTAGTGTCAGATGGGAAAAGAATTCCAGATCCATATCGTTTGCTAGGCGCGTCCTGCCAAAGTATTTCCTCACCATCTTCAGAACAAAATGGGCGTCGAAGTTGCTCCCATGTTAGGCAGAAACCAGTTGATTCAGGATCGATGAGTCTTTCGCCAACTGGGTCAGGCCCAACTACTTCTGCCCTTAGTCTTTCGACCAGCCATTGTCGATTTTTTAAGTTCGTATCTAGATCAGAAGCGCTCAACGTCTGAAACCCTCAGTAATTAATTCTTCATACCTTTTCTTACATTTGTTGTGCAGTAAGATCCTAACACAGGCTTTAGCTCTGGAGATTGCAATGTATAGTAATGTGAGCGATTCTTCGCTTAAATCATCGAGATCGGTGATGATAACTACCGGAGACTCCAAGCCTTTAAAAGCTGCAATTGTTGAATATGTGATTCTCCCCTTGTTTTTTTGAATCGTAGGGTCAAACTTTGCGAGCTTCGACTTTAATTCGTCCTTCAATTTTTCAATCACAGGTGAATTTTGTAGCGGGGAGAGAATCTGAATTTCATGGGGAGAAAATGTGCGCAGATATTGATTCAAGATCACTGCTAAGCATTCAGCCTGATCTGATTCGTTCTGCCAAAAGTCTATTTTAGCCTCCGCTCCGTCCAAGTTTGGCAATGTCACCCTATAAGAAGGTTGGACACCAAAAAGCAGTTTTATCTGTCCTGCTACTTGCCCTGCATTTCGACAGTTCCTAGTCAGCGAGTATTTAAAGTATGACTTGCCGCATTTTTCGTCCAGATACCTAACATCGCCTTCATAAATACTCTGATTTTTGAAGTCACCAAGAAAGAGCCAATTCGACTCTGCCATGTCATTGTTTAGGATAGTCTCTAAGCAATCTAAATAACTTGGCAGCATTAGATCTTGGGCCTCATCTACAATCAGCAAATCAGGTTCTATTAATACCTCGTCTGAAGCCTTATTACTCAGAAGGGCTTCCATTGCGATATCTGGTAAAGTCTGCCTCCAAAAATCTGAATTAGGACTGTCCGGAACCGCGACTTGTGATGCATTTAGTAGGTAACTATGAAAAGTATGGATTTGTGCTCTATCTGTCGCCTTTTCGGCCCTTAAAAATTCTTCCGTCTCTTTTTGTAATCGAATTCCTAAAAACCGATTAAAGCAGAGAAACAAGACTTTTCTCCCGGATTTAACCGCTCGTTTGAAAGCCTCAGAAGCTACAACGGTTTTCCCTGTGCCAGCCGGCCCAGTGACCATCAGCCGGTCATTGTCATCAAATGAATCGAGTGTCATCAACTGTTCGATTGTATATGACTGGATGGTTTCTTCTATGAAATGAATTGCTGAACGGTCGGATGGACCAAACGAAAAGTTGGGTCTCAGAAACGCTGCCAATTTTTCAGAAAGTTTCTTACTTGGGCGGCTAGTTTCAGGGTCGTACCATCGCTTTCCTACGTTGGCCATGTGCTTATGTGCTTTCTCTAAAACACCTCTAAATAACGAGGCAATATCTCCCGACTGTAACTTTTTCTTATCAATTACCTGCCAGTCATGCCACTCTAAGGGGCTAGCTGGCAGATGGAAGTCAAACTCCGGGAATACGACGGCACTGAAGTACATCAAGCTCGATGAATCAGGGTATAACTTGCTAAGTGTAATTCTTATTGAGTGCATCGCAGTCGATGCTTGAACAAAAGGCCCTGCATCTGGCGGACGGCCGTCACTATATCGCCACTTGCCCTCAGTTCTGCTTACACCAACGCCTTTAACCTCTATGAAAAGTATTCCAGCATCCGGGATAATCAGAATCATATCCACTTCACTCGATGTCTTGGTCTCATGCTTTGCTATGTCGAATGAGTGCAATGCCACCCAATGTTCGGTGCCTTGCGCTCCCTGTAATAGCTTAAACAGTCGCTTTTCTCCCCCTGGCGTCTGCGGCCTAACGATTGTACTAGGTATCATCAAAGTCATGTGAATACCCTCACATTTCTGTGATTTGATACTCCCATTGAATCCGATTTATCTAAACCGATCCAGACTTGTTCAATCACCAGTACTTCTACGAATTCATACAGTGAGGCGCTGGATTTATCTTTCTCAGCATCTTCCGCAAGCGCTTGCTCTGCTTCCCGGAGGGTCTCTGAACGGTTATTAAGGCCTGCACTTGTTTGAGCCATTCTTGTGTGTTCCAAATCGTGCCACCAAGACTGGACCTCACTTTCACTAATGGACCTATCCAAGTGGTCACGTCGCTTCAATTCCTCAATTAACTCTATGAAAACGTTGTGCGCCTCTGGGCCGAGAACATTTCCACTGGACCATGAGCGCACCATTCTTTGATTAACAGTAATACCAGCTTTGTATTCGATACTTGTGGCGATAAGATCGCATGGAATGCCCAAATTGATGAGATTTCTCAATGGCGTTCGCCAGACCTCGGATCTGTCTAGATATTTTTCAGGCTTCTCGACTTTAAGATCCGCGCGCAGTAATAAGCGCATACCTTCTTGTATCTCCGCAGCAGGGATATGCGAGAGCTGGCCCTGATCATCGCACCAAATATAGTCCCACGATCTCAAGTATATCTCTTCGTTAGAAATCAAAAGAAGCTTAAGGGCTCTTTCTGAGTCAACTATGCATTCATCGTCTTCAAGTGCCGCTTCCTCTGATAAGCTTTCTTCAAAGCGCTTTTCCTCTATGATAAAGTTTTCGACGGTTATTTCTGGAGTTGATATTAGGGGAGCATCCTCTGATTCAAATGAAGCTATAAAGATAGGTATATTAGGTAACCTCAACTTCTCTTGCTTGTATAAAAAAACTATTAAGCTGTCAGCTAGGCCGCTGAAAAATATTTCTTTTTGAAGTTTCTTTGAAAGACGGTTTGGGCTTATAGGAGAGAGTACTGATTCCATGGGTCGGAATTTTGCTGTATCAAACGAAATAGTGGAATATTTTGCGAGTGGAATGGGGTTAAGATTGATCTCTAGCGTCCGCCAGTTATGACCTCTCTCTAACAATACTTGGTCCTTTATCTTTTGTGATTGAGACATATAATTCGACATTGCTTCTCGTTTGTAGTTCGTGCGTCTTTCCTGCATCAATCCAAGCGTTTTTTTGATTGTTTCGGCATATTTTTCTACCCCCTCGAACTGGCTAGCTAATTTAGAGAATTTCTCAAGCTCCTCTTTAAGATAATTGGCATATTGCACTGAATTCAAATCATCAGCTACAAAGGAAGATACACGAGAGAACAACGCTGAAGTCATTATTCTAAGGTTCACCTGATCTGATTCGCTGCTATTCAAGTTTCGCATCAAGTCGAAAAACGCATTGGAAAGTAAGTCGTGCAAAGGATCTGCAACCTTTACCAATGTGATGCTTTGAGTATTCGAATTATTGAATCTTGCCTTGGTGACTGAAAGAATTCCCAATTTAAACAACCCGCGGCATAACTTTGGAAAACACTCTCACACTACCGGACGCAGTCTGCGAGAAATTTCGAGTAATTTCTAAATCTTTTCCTTGTTGCCTTAAAGAGCGTGCGGTCGTTGCAATACTTTCGTCGTACTCGTGATGCTCGAGGGTAATGACTAGGTCTGAATGAGGATACTCCCTAACTATCCTTGCATACGAACCCGTAGACAAAATTGCGATTTTTGGATCGCTAGCCGAATTAGAGTTTCGCTCTGACTTTAAAAGGACCTTTCCGGATCCTATCTTATTGACTTCAGTAAGAAGTAAAAATTCCTCTAAAGAAATGCTTCCATCGTCAAGGACACATGAGACGTTGGCGATGGCCTTCGTAAAAATATGTTTGACGATATTCAAAGAAATACTTGGATATAAAGTTCTCAGCCATTCCTTTCCAACGTTCAATTCGAAGCTGGAATTAAAGGCCGATAATAGATGGAGTTGTTCAACTTCTGAATTGCCTTTAGACCTAGGAGATTCAAACCGTATTTGGTAGTCACGCAAATTACTCTCGGTTACGTAATGAAAGGCAGGTTTAGTATCTCGGATAGCCCGTGCTTGCAACTCTTCACTAAATTTGTCAAGAAAGCCTGCTTTAATTTTCCCTCGGTCAAAGAAATAGACGGGCTTGTTATCGTCCAGTGTTCTAAACTGTTCCCAAGTGAGCAAACCATCACCTGAGAAACTCTCCCCATCTGCTACCAATGCGCCCAGAACGACGAAGGCTGTAAAGATTTCTCTAGAGGGAACGCTTACTATCGTGACAAGTCGATTTTCATTCTCATCGTATCTAAATGTCTCATACCCTATTTTGAACGCTAGTATAGCCCAGTCACCAAGCTCTTTGAGTCTATACTGCTCGCCGCTCTCATCTTGAATTCGAAATGCGTCTAAGCCGATTTGCATGGCTACGGCTTGAACCCGAAATCGATGGATTCTTTAAGAATTCGGTAAAGTATTTTAGTTTGTTTTGGAGAAGGATAGAATCTTGGGGAATTCATCTTAGAAATTAGATCGCTTTCTATACCGAACCGAGGGTTATTCTCAATTGACCACTCTCGAAGGTTTTTCCACCCTTTAGCACCTAGGTTCATTACAACCTGAATCTGATCTACTTCGAGTTCTTGCTTCCCTCCCTTTTGAATATCCTTTTCATCTTGCCTTACTTCATCTCTTGTTCTTAGTTCATTTAGAAAAGCTTGGCTTAAAGTCATTCGATTAGAGTCTTTTAGCTTTTCCCAACATGCTTCTTTTTTAAACCATTGCAGTCCCTGAATTGAGACCGCTGCTGATTCATAAGCAGGAGCCGATATGACGTCGCATGTCCTCTGAGCAAGCCTAAGAAGTTCGTCCTCAAGTAAAGGAGAAAGTTTTTGATTAATCCAAATTTTTTGGAAGTTAAGACTTCCCCCATCGGTCTCTGTTTGTATTAAGTAGGAAAGCAATGAGACTGTATAACAGACTATTCCTTGTCTAAAGCCAGAGCCTTTTGGGTACCATGGAGCTTTATCTACAAGCTTTTCTAGTCTTTTATATATGATTGCCTTAGCTATGGTCTCTTTAAAGAAATCAGGTGACCTAAATCGAGTGCCGGAAGCTCCCCAATTAGAAATAATTGAAGTAGCGAACTTGTTAAAGTTCCTCTGCCCACTATCACAAACATCATGAGGTCTTTGGTCCCATGCATGTATATATTTTGCAATATCAGTCTTTTCTAAGCGCTGTGTACGAGGGTGATCTCGCTTAAATTTTTGCTGTTCAGATGCGCGTAAAACCATCTGACGAGCATCATATGCACCCCGGGCTCGTTCATAGAACCAATAGGTGCCTTGGGTTGTTTCACCTGAAATTGGTGGAGCCAGTGTTGTCTGTGCATGCCCTTCAAAAATACGATGAAACTCATGATTGGAAAAAAAATCAGATTCTTTAACCATATTTTGAGTATTTGAAAACCGCGCAATATGGTAGATAAGATTTTCTAGTGCTTCAGCTCTTTGTTCAGAGTCCTCTTCTTCAATTTCGTTCTGTTTAATGACCGATAATTTCATCTGTACAGAAACATCAGACACCGAACTAAACGCGGTCCTTGCTGACTTGGAAGCTATGTAGATGGAAGCAGTAGTCTGTCCGCCATTTACTATTTGTAAGTAGTCAGCAGATTTTAAGTAATATGAGGCTCCTTCCTTTTCAACATTTACTCCTGTGGATGTACATGATATGCCATTGTTGTATGCAAAAAATTTATCGGCGTCATTAGCGATGGTCGATTGAATACCTTTATTCACTTTTCCACGAGCGCTCAGATAGGCTCTTACGTTACCCTCAAGGACACGACTCCCGTACCTGTCGTATATGCCAGCTAGGGTCTTGCCGTCGATAACCGCTAAATATCCCTCATAATCATGAGTCTCATTTGCCTTTAAGCACGGAAGGCCTTTTTCTGTAAAGTCCGTGAAATCAACTACGAACTCTTCTGAGCCGATAGCTGAAAGTGTCAGCGACCTCATTCTGACTATGTCCCAAATTTGGAATTCGCTGGGAATTCCACAACAATCCTTAGTGCTTAGCTCTTTGAGCTGCTTGCTTATTTCTCTATTAGTGAAAAGGTGAAACCGGAAATGAGTGATCTCCGATTCTACATTTCGCGCGATAAAACTGCTCAGCTCTTCTTGCTCGTTAACAGATGTTTTCCTGGATTGAAAACTGCCATCAGCACAGACTTCGATAAAATGTTCAGCCTGACCAAATATGCTATCAACATCACCTTTCGTAATCGTTTTCACTTCAGGGTCATCAGAGAAGTCCGTAATTGCAATATGTACGGAACCGTCAGCGTCATCTATCTGATAGCCATCGATCCGGAATCTTCGCCTGTTTTTTCCTTCGCCGGAAACTGGGCCAGGTATGAAATTGTCGAAAATCTCTGCGGAAGTCAGCCGTTTGCCAAACTCAATTGCCATGGCATATGAGACCGCTACTACATCTCTGGGGTCTGTATCGTCGTTCAGGATTGCGGCATTTAGGTCATCCAGAAAATCTTGCACGGTCGGTCATCCGTTAGAGCGCTTATTGATGGAGAGTTGGAAAGAATAGTAAATTTCTTTGGAAAAATCACTCTTACAACCTAAAAATAAGCAAGAAACTTGATCTTTTTCATAGGCGGAAAGATATCAGGCCTACCCGGCATAATGGTGTCTTCAGGCAGGTTTGGCTGATGTCTTAGTTTTTATGTTTATTACTGAGATAGGCCTAGAACTGAGAATCTTTGTCTTTACGATTCCGCTCTTATCAACTGGGATGATAAAAGACCACATCTTCGTAAGATATGACAAATTCCTGCTAAATGATTTCTGAAACTATCAGCGCTATCTGGCGCGCAAGGAATGGTGGAACTGCGTTACCTACTTGGTGATATTGCTCTGTTCTATTACCGCAGAAATGATAATTATCTGGTCACGTCTGAACTCGGGCGGCTTCGCGGGCGGTGAGGCTTCCTAAACAGGTAAAAGGGCAAGAATTAAACCCGCAAATTTATGCATACACTAGCTGATAGATATCGGTAGAATTTTCGACAGATTCCTAAACACTCAATATTTCATAGACTTTACTTGCAATCTGAGCCGCAAGGTAAGGTGGCACGGCATTACCTACCTGCACGTACTGCGCCGTCTGGTACCCCTCAAAAAAATAGTTATCTGGAAATGTTTGCAATCTTGCCGCCTCTCTCACTGTCAGGCTGCGGCACTGGGATGGGTCATAGTGAATGTAATAGTGACCATCCTTTGCAATATGGCTTGTAATCGTGCTTGCACATTTATTTTTTGCCTGCACCTTAAACCTGTCAACAAAGATGCCACTATCCCAATTTTTGTGATTCGGCTTAAGTGGAGCTGGAAAGTCAGCAGCCTTGGCTGAAGCGCCTCCGTTCTGTAGCGCATAGCTAGAGCAGAAAAAGTAGCGAACCAAATCGTCGGGCTTGTGACCCCGGCTCATATGATTGGTAAACCCGGACAGTCTTTCATCTTCGAACCAAGTTTTTAGCGGGTTCGATTTAGAGAAATTTTTGGTTCTTTTGATGAATGGCGCTCCCCGGCTTTTTATTTTTCCCGCCATTTCCGCGTATTTTTCCAACCCAGAATTAACCAAGTCTATCTTACAAAACTCCTTTTTAACCTGTTGCGAAGCTTTTCTAACCAGCCTTGCCCATGCTTCAGATGAATCAGCTGAGGCCGGGGTCAATCCACTTCGAATGACAGGTAGATCATATAAAACACTCTCCGTATTTAGCTGTTTGGGATTTTTTTCCATAGCGCCAGTAAAGTTGTGATACTGAGCTTCTTCGATTCCGAGCAGTATTACCCTATGCCTTGCCTGCGGTATCCCAAATTCCTCACTTCTTATCACATAGTCAGAATTCCTTGGCACAGGATCGAAAAGGTCGCGCTCTGCCTCTTCAGATAGTGAAAAAATTCTATATCGCTTAGACTTTTTGAGGCCAAGAGCACTTCCCGGATCCTCAAGATCTTGGAGTACACTGCCAAAAATAGAATTCCCATCCACTCTGGACGAAAGTATTCCTTTCACGTTTTCCATTATAAATACTTCTGGCTGGACTGCATGAAGAACCCGGAGGTATTCCCTATAAAGAAAATGACGTGCGTCTTTTTTTGCTGAATACCCTTTTATTCCCCGATTTCGAGATCTGCCCACCAAAGAGTAGGCTTGACAGGGAGGACCACCAATTACGACCTTTGGCCCATCCACACCCTTTAAATTTTCCAGATACTCTCGTATGACTGCGTCATCCTCTCTCTTGCCCATTTCTCGGGGGCCCGCAAGTGTTTCCATCGCAGCTGCCCTTGCCTCAGACGGGTACCTCTGAAAGAGCGTATCCCTATCCAATTCACCCTTGAGGTATTGGTAATAGTCTTCCGGAGCTTCCCCATTGAACTGTCGGAAAAAGGAGCGAAGCTCAAGGGTCTTGTGCGCGTTTGCCTCTTTTTCCACCGACAGCGCAATTTTGAAAGTATGCTCATGGTTTTGGTTTTTAAACGATGAGAAACCTTCCCCAAGTCCCCCGGGGCCGGCGAAAAGATCTATAACGGTAATTTTGCTAGTCACAATATCAACATATCAGGTTTAGAATGATACCCGGTAAACAAACTAATGTTTTGCCCAACAAAAACAACACATAACCTATGGTCGACATTGTAGACAAAAAAAAACGATCGGAAATGATGTCCGGTATAAGGAGCAAGAATACCAAGCCTGAGCTCGCAATACGAAAAGGATTGCATGCCCGTGGTTACCGATACCGATTGCACTATAAAAAACTCCCTGGCAAGCCCGACATAGTGATGCCGGGTAGAAAGATTCTGGTGCTGATTAACGGGTGTTTCTGGCACGGTCATGACTGCCATCTTTTCAAGTGGCCAGCAACAAGGCCTGAATTCTGGAGGGCTAAAATCTCCCGCACAAAAGGGCGGGACCGCGAACTCTGGGAGACTTACATATCATTGGGCTGGCGAGTGCTTATAATCTGGGAGTGTGCAATCCGTGGAAAGAATTCACTGCCTAATGAGACACTGTTCCTGCTAATTGAGGCGTGGATAGCTTCCCTTGGGAGGTGCTGCGAGATTCGCGGAGCAGACTTGTAAAGCTGCTCATTTTCGAGCCCTTCATCTCTGCTCCTTCCTTAATCCATGCCCACAACCAAAAGTTTTAGTACCTTGAACATTACGGTGTTCGTAACTGATTCCGAGTGATTTTCAGGATTATTTGACTTACTACTTTCTCTGAAAATCCGAAGTATCTGTCTTGAAATCTAAGGCACTGAAAATACCCAAAGCGATGCACCTGTCGGCGAATTTGTTATACCGGTTGTCCTCTCCATACCATTAGCAAAGTAGCTCCCTGAATTAGTCGCGACCGCTACATACTGTCTACCATCCACCATATAAGTAATTGGGTAGGACGTTGGTGCATTATCCAGGCGCTGTTGCCACAAGACTTCACCATTTTCCTGGTCTACAACCTGAAACATCCTGTCTATGGTCCCGCGAAAGAGTAGACCTGAGTCAGTCGTCAGGTGACCACTCGCAGGTGGCGCAAACTGACGAGTTGTCCACTCGACTTCGCGCGTCTCCAAATTTACCGCCTTCACCAGACCCCATTTTCCGTCTTCCTCGGGGTTTGGATACTTCTGCCAGCGCCGGCCGGTCAGATTATTGATACAGGTATCCTGCAGCGGCACGTAGAGCATCCCAGTATCCGGGTTATAAGAAGTGGTCTGCATGTTCCTCGCGCCAAGCGCGTCCGGACACACGCCATTCTTGGCCAGACCCGGCGTATCTTCCCCGGGTTGCAGCACGGCCTCTGGGAACATGGTCTTGTCTCCCGTGCGCGGATCAATCTCGCTGAACACATTCTGCATATCGAGATCAATCGAGAACAGATACTCGCCAGTCACGGCATCCATCGCCTCGAATATTGCAGCCTTTCCGCCCGTAACCACGGCCCGGCGCATCTCACCATTAAATGGCAGCTCCATAATCTGACGCTCAAATGCCCAGTCAAGGTCAAGCAGATCATTCCTGACGTGCTGAAAATGCCAAACAAGCTCTCCTGTATCAGCATCAAGAGCTATAGTCGAATTCGTATAAAGCGCATCAGAAGTGGTACCTGGCACGTTTCTGAATTCCCTCATGGTCACCGTGTCATATGTCGGAGCCGGGCCAAAGTAAACCAGATTGGTTTCCGGATCATAGCTGCCTGGCGTCCAGACTGATCCGCCGGTCCTCTCCTCCAGACTGAGTCCGTTCCAGCTGTTACCAAAGGCCTCGTCTGGACGGGCGATGGTATAGAAACGCCAGGCCTCCTCATGAGTTTTTAGATCGATTGCCACGATAAAGTTACCGCCCTCAACGGCCATCTGTCCGACAAGGCCAAAAATTGCCTTATCGTTTACAACCATCGGAGCGGACTTAAACCGGTGATCAGTCTCACCGTGTGTCTCAATCTGGTGTTCCCATGCCAGCCTGCCAGTCTTTGCCTCTATGGCAATTAATTTGAGATCAGAGGTGCCAACAATAATTTTGTCTTCCCATATTGCAACACCCTTTTTCGACTCAGACGGCTTGTCACCATCAATCTCATGCTGATACGCCCAAAGCAGGTCTCCAGTCGTCGCATCAATTGCCTGAACGACATCTCCGGAGCTTAGAGTGAACATGACACCGTCATGAACAATCGGAGTCATCATATTGGCGCCCGGTGGCAAAGACCAGGTCCATGCAAGCCTAAGGTCATCTACGTTTTCTTTGCTGATCTCGGACAAAGGGCTGTGGCCAAGGTTTGAATGCGTGCGTCTCCAGACAAGCCAGTCGTCAGCTGGCGGGTTAAGGAGCATATCGTTGGTTACAGGAGTAAGATCATCAAGCCGACTGTTCGGCATTAACGGACCGTTAGTAGCATAGCTGGGTAATCTGGGAGTGAAACGTGAGTCCACAAGTTCCTGTGCCGGTATTACATAACTGGCAAGAATCTCAAGATCGGCTGACAATGATTCCGTGCTCGCCTCAACCCCATTTCTGCTGAAGAGATAGGCAAGCACGTTCGCCATCTCCTCCTGAGACAAACCAGCTTCATTCGGTGGCATGCGCTGGACGTTGCGCGCAAGATAATCGGCAGAGCGGTCGCCGAACCTTCGACTAAATAAATTCCCGCTAAGGCTGGGTGCAAGTTCAAAGCCCTCCAGGTTATAACCATGACAGGTCGCGCAACGTTCCTCATACGTCAGTTGCCCGGCTGCTGCCTGGGACTCTGTGTAGGAAACGTTTTCCTGCGAATGCACGATACTGGCAACAGAAATACCCGCAGCGACACACAAATTACGTGGTGACACCACAAAACTCTTACTAGCCATAATTCTTCCCTTGGTTTAATAGAAAGGGCAGACATTGACTATCAATCTCTGCCCTTATTTAAAAACCCTCGCCTCTGAGGGCTATGCGATAATCTGGGGGATTGGCTTACCAGATATGTCCGACAGACGATAATCCCGCCCACTGTAACGGTAAGTCAATTTCTCGTGATCAAGCCCTAGAAGATGAAGGATTGTTGCATGCATGTCGTGCGCAGAAATGGGTTGATCAAAAGCCTTGTAACCCCATTCATCAGAGGCGCCGATTTCCTGTCCACCCTGAATACCCGCACCAATCATCAAAGCAGTCTGCGTGCCCGGATTATGATCCCGCCCTATCCCGCGCTGTGATATCGGCATTCGTCCAAACTCACCATGCCAGACTATCAATGTATCGTCGAGCAGTCCCCGAGCCTTAAGGTCCTGTATAAGACCGGCGATTGGCTTGTCAGACTCCTTTGCATGTAACGTATGATTTTCAACAAGGTTGGAGTGAGCATCCCACGTATCAGTGTTTTGAACGCCAACACCACCCATAAACAACTGCACGAACCGAACACCCCTCTCTACCAGACGACGTGCCATGAGACACTGTTTACCAAACGGCTCAGTT
>CACJAW010000019.1 GCA_902591495.1 uncultured Pseudohongiella sp. | reverse complement strand
TCGTGCCTACGATCAGGCCGCCAACTATGTTAATAGCAAGTATTAATAGTCCCGCAATGGCATCTCCTCTAACAAATTTGGAAGCGCCATCCATGGAACCAAAAAAATCTGATTCTTGAGCCACTTCCTCCCTTCGACGTAACGCAATTTCTTGGTCAATTATTCCAGCATTTAGGTCGGCGTCAATTGCCATTTGTTTGCCCGGTAATGCATCAAGAGTGAATCTTGCAATTACTTCGGAGGTTCGTCCTGCTCCCTTTGTCACAACGATAAAGTTGATTATCATTAGAATTATGAAAATGATAAAACCAACCACATAGTTTCCTGCAATCACGAATTCCCCAAATGATGCTATTACATTTCCTGCTGCGTCAGGACCTTCATGACCCCGTATTAGAACGACTCGAGTCGACGCCACATTAAGACTTAATCTGAGCACTGTCGCCAGGAGCAAAACTAAGGGAAATGAAGAGAATTCTAGGGGTTTGTGGACATTAATCGATATCATGACAATAACCAGTCCTGCCATGATATTAAAGGTGAATAGAATATCTAATGCAATTGATGGCAATGGAATTACGAGCATAGCCATGATCGCCAAAATAACGACAGGTATTACTATACCCTTTGCATCAGTAAAGTTTAGTGACTGTCGTAAATCTGACACTAAAGTCCCGCTCATATTACCCCTGATATATCAATTAGTTATAGATAATTTTAAAAATAATTTTGGTATCAACTTTTTATTAAAATTAATAAAAGCAATCTACGTGCCAGGATAATTAGCTTCTACGCATTTAGCTGGTAAAGAAGGTGGACAAACTGTCGATTGGCGCTTTGAATAGGCGAATATTAAGACACATGAATTTAGAGATAATACAGAGAAAACAAATATGTTTAGTGACAATTATCAAAAACGAATTTTTATAGAAACCAATAAATTGGCGCTTTTTGCTGGATTTTTGTTGGTTTTATCTGGCTGTAACTGGTACATCCCCTACGAAGACGAGTTCAACGGCATAGGGGCTTTAGCTCAAGGTGGTGTAATTGAAGCGACAGGATACTCTGTAATTCAGTCTCATTCAGGTAGTGAGCCGCAGCAACGATTAATGGCAATAAAAGCTGCAAGATTAGATGCTTTTCGGCAATTAGCTGAAGTCGTTTACGGCACATATATAGATTCCAACACGACTATCTCTGATTTGACGATACAGGACGATGTCTACAGAGCTAGAGTCGAGGGCGTCATTTACGGTGCAGAGTTAGTGAAAATTGAACCGATTTCTAATGATACCTATGCGGTTACTCTGGGCTTGCCAAGAGCCACGGTCAATGATTTAAGACTGCTATACATGAGGCTAGTTTCGAATAACTAAATCATATTGGTGTCACTTATGAGACATGGTATTACCCATATTGTTGCTTTGCTTGTATTCGGTCAGTGTGGACTTTCAGCTGAGAGCGCACAAAGCGAGCTTTCGCTTGTCCGACAGGCGTTGGCAGATGCAGCGCTTGAAAAAGGGGTTTCAGTAGTCTCAAGCGCTTATGTTGATGAAGATGGTGAACTTGTCGAGTCATCATTCTATCGCAGTGGCGCTACATTGCGTGGAGTTAGGATGACTCAATACTTCGAAGACGATCCATATGACGCGCGGGTTTTATTCTCTGACACGGCATTTAACGTAAATCAAAGCTGTCAAGAATTGGCACCTCATAAGTATCGAAAAGCAATAAGCATAGATACGAAGGGACTAATAGTAGGTAATGGATTTGATCCAAAATTTTTAAAGACAATCGATGGGTTTAGATCAGAAATTGAAATGTCTGTTACTTCCGCAGTTGCTGAAAATCCAAATTACTATGTGCTACCTGTCAACAATCGAGGCTTTTTGGAGAGGCATAGGTATTACGCTGAATTATCTCCAAGATCAAATTTTGCCGATGCCAGAAATTCAAATTACGTCATACGTTTAGCAGTCGTTGACTTGAGTGCCATTAGATATTCGGCAAAAGACTTTTACAAAAGAGGGGTAGCTGGTTCTAGAAGCATACAAAAGTTTGTCAAAAATGGCTTCAAACGTCCATTGGAGCCTTATCAGAAGCGTGAAGAAGTTTCAAAATCATCTTTTGATTTTGACTTGATTATATCTGTTGTCGAAAACGATATTTTAGGTTCATCTGAACGAGTTATCACCCAGAATTTACTTAGCCTCAGGTATGATCAGGATAGTAATGCTATAAGTTTGCGAGAGCCTTTTATAGAAGGGTTAAGGCTCTTGATTCCTTCTATTTACGAAGAAAACTTGTCTTCCGATGAAGCTCCAGCAAGCGCCCGGGACCTGTCTGCCATCAGCCAAGCTTTCAAATCTAGCCTGGAGCAAGCGGCCAACCAGATTAATTGTGAAGTCGAACTGTTGAGGACTTATGACTCTGGAACATCATCAAATGGTGGAATTAGGTTGAATCAAGGACTTTTAGCCGGTGTCAGCATGGGTGACCGCTTTCTTTTGAGCGAATCTGACTTTACAACGGGGATAAACCCCGTTTCTTCCACTCAATTAGAAAATTTAGCGATAGCTGAAGTCACCTTAATATCGGAATACAGCTCTGTGCTTAGATTAGTCGAAGGTTCCCGCCAGGATTTGTATTCGTTGAATGCAGTTCCTTTTTAAAAATGGAGTGATTACATGATGAGTGTCTATAACCGAATTTGGGCTTGTTTAGTTTTGTCGCTGGTGTCTGGTATAAGTCTCGGAGCGTCAGACGAGATAGATAGGGCGCTGGATATTTTATTGCAAGATTATGATCTTGATGGCTACTTGGAAGTAATGGATGAGAGTTCGTTAAATCGAAGTGGATTTTATATCGTCCAGTCTGGAGATACTCTTGATGAAATAATTATGAAGCTCATTGGCGAGACTCCTATCAGAAACAGAATTTTGCGTGATGCGTTTGTCCAGGCTAACCCGAACAGTTTCAGAAACGGCAATCCTAACTATATGCTTGCAGGGGTTAGGCTCAGAGTGCCTGATGCGGGAGATATACTTGAACTCCTTTTTGATATGAATTCGCCAACTATGAGGAGCGCTAATCAATCGAGAGAAAATTGGGTACATTTTCCCTAAAGAAAGTATTTTTCCAATCTCTTATTTGACAGTAAAACTTTGAATGGTCCAGAGAATATAAGTAAGTATCTTAGGGTTCCTGTGCCGGATCAACCAACGCTTGGGATACTTAGACTGTCCCCGATTAAAGCAAGAGAGCTCAATTTAACATCAGATCAAATCATAAGAGGTATTGTCTCTGAGGATGGAGATTTTGTTGAGATTTCTACTGGCAATGTTCAACAACAAATTCGTGCCCAGCTGGAGCAGTGGAAAGGAAGAATTATTGAGTTAAAAGTTGATCTTGATCACGGCAGATCGGGTTCATCCAAAGCCTCGATAACACTTGATGAAAATCCACCAGCGAGGATTCGGTCACTTGAATCTCCAAAAAGTTTTGGTCTTCATCCCAAGTGGTTGATGGCCTTATTATCCAACCCGAATTTCGAAACAATAAAAAATATAACTGCGCCACAAATCAACACAGCAGTCGAGTGGCTTCGTAACCTAAATCCAATTTCTGCAGCTTTAGTTACCCCGTTTCTTGGATCGATCAAAAAATTAGATCAGTCAACAATTAAAAAGCAACTGAAGAGTAACGGTTATAATTATGATATTACGAGTAAAGAAAGCGTATCGAATACAATAACACTTCAGAGTGCATTCTCTGACGTATTGAAAAACCTTAAAGAAATTACAGAAACGTCAGATGTGGGTTTAACGTCAGATCAATTAAAGGCACTAGTTGATTATCTCGAAGCGAATGCTATTGAATATTTCCTGAAAAAAGAACGACAAGAAATTGGAATAAGATTTGTTATGCTGTTTTCAGATTTTTTGCCCACTGAAATTTTCATCAATGGCCAAAGCGTCAATCCTAAGAAAGAGGGCAAATATAGTTGGTCTGTTGAGGTCAAGTGTAGTCTGCAACAGGGAGATGATTTTTGGGCACGCATTTACCTGCATCGACAGAGGGAGTTGAGCGCAGAAATTACTTTCACTAGCCCTAAAACCACTGATCTTGCTAAGCGTAACTTGGCGCATCTGAAAAAACTATTTTCGTCCGCTGGTCTTGAGCTCACAAGGTGTAAGATTAGTGAGGGCAAAATAGCGTCCGAGGAGAGGAAAGAGCTGTTAAAGGATAGTGGTAATTTGGACTTATCAATATGAGTAACGAGCCAAAATATAGTAAACGCGCTGCGGCTCTGACTTATAGTGGGGTTGGTGCACCTACCTTGGTTGCGAAAGGAAAGGGTGATCGTGCGGATTTAATTGTTGAGGCTGGTAAAGAGTCTGATATTCCAATTATTGAGGAGCAAGAGTTATCCAGTTATCTCCAAAAAGTAACCATAGGATCAGAAGTACCGCAAGTGCTATTTGAATCCGTAGCTATCGTTCTATCTTGGTCATACTGGCTTCGGGGTAAAAAACCATAGAGCTATTGAACCTTTCAATATTGATAATCGAGAAGCAGAGAATCTTGACTAATTTGGATTTGTCTTTTTGTGATTTATTAATGAAAGAGTAATCCAAGAATTTAAGCTCAAGTATGAGCATCCCAAAGATCTATATGACCTAGAAAGGTGGGACTTCCTTAAAAAGGATGATCCAGATTTAATCGCGAGCAAGTACCAATTTTGGTGTCAAAAAGGGATTTAAGTGGTAACTGTAACTAACGGTTTTGAGCCAAAAACCTGGGGCACAGAAAATTTTCGACTTATGACTCCTCTACGTTCTTTGGAGCTCCGCTTGAATGATTGATAGGATCATTTTTATTGGGTGGTGTAACTCTTTGCGAGCGCTCATTTAGATTTCTTGTTTAGATGTTCATAAGTATCTTTATTTTTCATCATGTCTTGATAACCAAGTGAAGAAAGAGCTTCCTGGATTGTACTGAGCTTTTGGTTGATGAGAGATTCGTTCCTTTTTTGGAGATTCTGACATTCAACCAGCTTGTTAGATAACTCTTGATTTTCTTTAATCAATTCTTGAATAGCTTCGGGTGTTATTTCAGGGTCTTTGCTACTTATTTCATCTACGAGTAAATTTAACAAATCTTGCTTTTTGTATTGAAGTTCCTCGAACGATTTGAAATCTTGCTTTTTAAGAAACTCGAATTCCTGTTCAAGCAGCGTGTGCAGCGCTTCTAATTCAAACGAGGGTAGGTTTTGTTCGGTCACTGGCCAGCTCCTTTAATAAGCACGATTTAATTCAATAAATTCTTAGGAGCAGTGTAGAGGAAGTGAAGGGCTATTCCCAGAGGTCTCTATTAGTAAAACTAAAATTATTACTAAAGTAACTTTTCAAGGGGTATAAAACTATCGGCTATTTTTCTATCGTCTAGGGGATAATTACCTTGTTCAATGGACTGTTTAATTTGATCGACTTTATTACTATCGAAACCGACTGATGCTATCTCATCTTTGAGTTTGGCCGATAATTCAACAGAGCTATCCGAAGTTTTTGTAGCTACCGCAAGATCACTTTCAGTAGATGTAGAAGAATGCTGCTTCTCCGTGCTGATGGCTTTCTTTGGAGAAATACTCGCAGACCTTTGATTTGTTGTTCCTGATATAGTGTCTGTCATAATTTTTTCCTACTATATGTTGTACCTTGATGTACTCTTCTATACCTGAATGCACCGTCATAATCCTAATCGACAGTAGATTTATAAACTTTATTTTCAAAGCCGTAAGAAATTCAGTAGATTTTTTTAGTGAACTAGATTCAACTCGTTCAAAAGAGCCCGCTATCAAACTACCGAAGCTCCACCAAGCCAACGTCTTTGACTGTGGCGAAGATAACCTCGCCTGATTCTCTATTTCGAACCCTTATTCTATCGCCAATGAATCCATCCTCAATGGCGAGTACTTCCATTGTTAGGTTGAAGTTCGTTTTATTTAGCTCTAATGTGGTTGTTGTATTGGCAATCACATGCGGCATCATGGCTATATCTGAAAAGCGAAGTACTTCTCCTGGATTTAATCTTCTCTTTGCGCTGGCTCTTTGAACCTGGGAGCGATCACTAATAGCATCGGTTGGTATCTTGGCCAGGATTTGTTTTACTTCTGAATTAGTAGTATCTATCAGATTTCCTCGCTCGATGAGTTCAGTTATGACCATAGCTTTAGAAGTAATAGCGAAGTCTCTTTTAGTGAGGATGCTGCCAGACTTGAGATTTCTTGTGACAGTTGCTGTCATAGCGACCGACAAGTCAAAGCGTTGTTCAAATAATGTTTCGGAAGCCGAGACATTCCGCTCCTCGATCATTGATCTTTCTAATTTTTCTCCTTCCTTAATCTCCCTATTTGTAACAAATATCGTTGAAGTCTCATCAAATTGACCGGGCTTTACAGCTTGTCCTTCTTCAACATCAATTTTTAGTAGCCTTCCCTCGGCTTCGGTCGCACTAATTAAATTGCTGCCGGGGATCATGGATGGCTCCATGCTCAGTCTGAAATCGTCTTGAGAAACCAAATCTCCTTGATTAAGCGCTCTATTAAAAACAAGAGTTTCATGTTCCTTTGTTATCTGGACTCGTAAGACTGCGCGCCAGTCTCTGTTATTACAACCTACTTGAACATTGGTTTTGGTTCCAAAAGCGAAAGAAACGTCAAAATTTTCATCACAGTCTGGAACAATGAAGCGCCTATCGTTGGCTTGCACTTCGATACTATTTACGTCTAAGCCTTCTTTTTCGGAAATCCAGCTTTTGATAGTTCGAACAAGCTTATCTTTTGGTGCCTCATCTATAAAATTTGTTTGGGCAATTCCATGAGGGATTGCAAAAACTAGACTAAAAAAAACAGTCTGTTCTAATTTACGAGATTTTAAAGAATTTAAAATGTTTCTTATATTCATGACTTGTGATTGTAGTCTAAATTGAGAATCTAACCAACGCCGTCGTTTTTGGGTTCTTGCCACGTTTGCCGCTTTGTAGCCACTTTGCTGCCGCTTTAAAAATCCCAGGGATAGTGTCGTCAAAACATTTAACGACACATCACTTTAATTAATATCGTAATTTCTCTTTTAAAGTGAAGGATTTATAAATATATGCCCTATTTTTTTTATTTTGGCACGCTTTGTGCTCACTAGTATTTCAAAGAGTAGAGCGATCAGCTTGGATCTTTGATTCAGAATAGTTGGTCCAAACAGAAGCGAGAATGACCGGTAAAAAATATGGCTAGATCGATAGATGACTATTTTGCTTTTAACCGAGCTGCCTTGACTGTCAAAAACGAGAGGCTGGAGCTGATTTCAGGAAACATAGCTAACGCTTCTACGCCCGGGTTTAAAGCAAAGGACTTGGACTTTGCGAGCCTTCTTCGGAAGTCTTTTGATCCGACTAAGATTGAGACGGATATCCCAATATCGACAACAGACTCTAGGCATATTGGATATTTCTCCGGTCCAGAATGGTCCGACATAGAGTCTGGTGTCACTTATTATGTTCCGTTGGCGCCCAGTTTGGATAACAATACCGTAGAAATTGGGGTAGAACAGGCGCGATATGGTCGTGCTGTTGCTGATTATCAGGCTTCTTTGCAATTTGCGGAAGGAAAAATTACAGGTTTAAGAAAGGCATTCAGAGGAGAGTAATTCATGTCATTCGAAAGGATCATGACTATAGGTGGAACAGGACTTAATGCCCAGTTGGTTCGTATGAATGCAACGGCGAGTAACTTGGCGAATGTTGGTGTTGTATCGGGATCAGAAGAGACGGCATTTAGGGCGCAGCGCCCTGTTTTTGCAGCACTTCTTCAAGGTGAGACTGCTGGGGGGTTTGAAAACTTAGCCGGTGGTGTTCGAGTTGATCGAATAGTAACAGACACAAAGCCTATAGAGCAGATTTATGAACCTGGGAACTCTTTAGCGAATGAAGACGGATACGTCTTTGCGTCAAACGTAAGTGAGATAGAGGAGCTCGTCGATATGCTCGATGCATCGAGAGCCTATCAAAATAACGTCGAGGTTATCACGACTGCCAAGGATTTGATGATCAGGACGCTGGATATCATTAGCGCGTAATTACAACCGACAAGCATGCGAACTTAGGAATTTGATATGGCTTATGAACTACCACCACTACCTTCTAACCTGCTAACTACCAAGCAGTATGAGGAACAGCAAGCGAAGCTTCTGTCTGAAGAGGCGGAACTTGATCGAGATGCATTTCTCAAACTTTTTACGACCCAGCTTAAAAATCAAAATCCTCTTGATCCGATGGAGAACGAGGCCTTTGTCGCACAGTTGGCTCAGTTTTCTTCACTAGAGGCCATGACAGGTGTTAGAACATCAATGGATGCGATGGCTGCAGATTCGAAATCGTCCAGGTTTCTACTTGGTTCGACCCTAATTGGTCGAAAGATAGAACGGTTAAGTAACTTAGTGACTATAGAAGCCGGCGAGCAAGTAACCTCAAAAGCAGACCTACCAGAATCAGCGGACTCTGGTGCTTTCAGTATTTATGATGCGACTACAGATGAACTAATTTATAAAAAATTATTTAACCAAATGCCAGCTGGTCCCGTAGATTTGACTTGGAACGGACAAGACCAAGACGGCCAGGTTATGCCTGCTGGTCAGTACAGATTTGAATTTGTTGCAAATAGGGATGGAAACCTAACGACGCTGCCTTTACTGAATAAGCAAACAATAGCAGCAGTGAGTTGGGATAAAGAGATTGGAGAATTGAAAATTGAAATGGAAGACGGAAGCGTTCTTGATATCGCTGAAGTCGGACGTATCGAAAATTAATCTAGGAGACTTACGAGAATGTCATTTTATACCTCATTAACCGGCCTTCAGGCTGCAACAACAGAGCTGTCTGTAACTTCAAACAATATTGCTAATGCCGGCACATCAGGTTTTAAACGAGCTGATGCTGACTTCGGTGATATCTTTGCAAGCACCCCCTTACAAAAAGCCGGATCAATAGCTGGCTCCGGGGTAGCCTTGAACGGAATTACTCAGCAACATACCCAGGGGAATATAGAATTTTCAACTAACTCTCTTGATTTAGCGATTACCGGAGACGGATATTTTAAGCTTAAAACAACTGATGGTGCCGAGTTATACACCAGAAATGGTGGCTTCATGCTCGATGAACAAAATCAGTTGGTCAATAGCGCTGGCCAAGCGTTGCAGATCCTCCAGGTAGACTCTATTAATAACGCGAACTTTGAGGCAGAGACAACAGGTTTAACAGTTCAACGTCAGACAGTCGGTGAATTTGTGCCAACGACGGAGATTAACTTAGGGTTAAACTTACCGTCGTCTGCTACACCAATTACTGCAACGTTTAACAAGGACAAGCCAGACACTTATCACAAAACGACTTCCTTCACTACTTACGGTGCTAACGGCCGGGCGCAACTTGCGACTATTTACTACGTAAAAACCGGGAATCCCACCGATGCCTCACCTTATAGCAAATGGCAGACTTATGTGACTATAGACGGTGCAGATGTTGAATCTGCTCTGACTCAATCTGCGGGCGCTGGAAACGACCCTCAATTCATTAATAAGTTTGGCGAGATAAAAACTCAGAAAGAACTGGACGCCTACGCAAAGCTAACAACAGATCCCGTAACCGGTGCACCCATAAATCAAGCGGAGTACCTAATTACAGCTGGTACGACTTATCGAAAATTTTCGTTAGATAACTTGCAGACAGCAATTCCCTCCGCGAATGCGTCGGTGACAACGGAAATTCCAGCCGCCTCCTCATACAAGGATGGACTTAATTTAACCAGCGGTAGCTCTGGCGTAGATTTTTCTACAGGCTGGACTAACGCGCAACTTCAGAACATGTTTGAGGTTAAGGTTGATGACTCGGTTTGGAGAAGCGTCAGCCTACCAAGACTGATGAGTTTCAGTCATCTATCCTCTGCGACAGGTCGGCCAGGAACGGCTGGCTCACAAACACTTTCGGGTAAGCAGATTGCGACAGAGTTGACGAACGAGTTGAATAAGTCCTTTGGGGATGACAACGTTTTCGATTTTGCGGCGCTAAATGGTAAGACTCTGACTATAAAGAGATATCCAGTAGGAGCAGCTGCGCTCGCTGCCGCTACTCAGTGGGTGAGCATTCCGTTGAGTGGTGCCGGCGGCATACTCGAGCTGGCTAATGCCGAAGTGGGAGGAATGACTTTTCACGATGGGACCGGAGCTAATACTTCTCGTAAGGCAACTGGTTGGCAGGTCGCAGCGGCCCTAACCAATTACTTGAATTTTGGAGCTGCAAACGGGAAAAAGGCAGCTTGGACAGACGTGACAGTTGAGTATGATGAAAAGAATCAAGGCTTTATGGTACACCAGAGCTCTTCCTTAAAGGCTACGCCTGACATCATTCGCCTCGGAGGCAGTGATGCTGCAACGAACGCTATTTTTGGAGGTATTGGTACCCTAGCTAATGACCTTGGTATTGACGATGGTTCGTCTCTGACGTATCAGACGGTTAACGGGTCAAAACAACTTCTCGGCAACGTTAGGGGTAACGGAACGGCACTTACTGCAAGCAGCAGGAGATCGGGTCTTGAGGTTACATATGCTGGTGGCAAGTTCACGTTTAAAAGTGGTACCACTGGGGACGCATCCAGCCTATCAATACGAGCAACAAGTGACGGCAACGAGGCCACTCCGACTTTCACCGCAGGTGGTATAAGAGCAGGCGCATTGCTTGGCTTGAGTGCGAACGGTGGTTTAACGCTTACTAACAATAATAAGAATCAGATTACTGCAGCTGTTTCATCACTGGTTGAGAATTTACCCACCGTTAGGGGTCAGGCGTCACAGCCTGCAAGGTTGACGGGGAATGCCATGGGTGTTGATACAGAACAAGCTTTCAACGTGACCGCGGCAAATCAAAGTATTACGGCTGTGATTGATGGTGTCACTAACACGGTTAAGCTAACACTTGGCCAATACAACATAGACACGTTTACGGCAGAACTACAGACTCAGCTAAACCGAATGGCTGATTCCAATGGAAAGACAATAAACAATATTGTTGTCGGGTTCGATTCAGCTAAAACTGCTCTGACAGTCACTGGCGCGACTACTTCCTCGAAATCTTTCATTCAATTACTTGGAAGCCAAGATTGGGGTCTGACGGATGTACCGGTCGCTTTTGGATCGAGTTCTACATACGCAAAAATAGACACAGATACTCTGGCTGGTAGTAACTTGTATGTAAGCCAGGATCCGGCAACTGGACTCTGGAAGGAGAGCGTCGATAAAGCAGATTTTGATGCTGGAGACATTCCTTATTGGACACCAATATTCCTGGATAGGGGTGAAATCACCTTTGATACTTCGGGTGCGCTAGTTTCTCCACAAGCAAAATACAATCTGGAGAGTAACACCGCTACGGGTACAACCATTCAGTTGGCTTACACAGGCAGCACACAATACAACTCTGCATTTGCAGCCATATCTCAGTCGCAAAACGGCAAGCCAGAGGGTGACATCAACGGCATAAGCATTGGCGATGATGGGCTCATTGTGGCGAGTTATTCTAACGGAACACAAAAGTCGTTAGGTAAAATTGTTATTGCAAACTTCAACTCAAATTCTGGCCTAACTCAAATCGGCGATGCTGCGTGGACAGCGTCTGGTAAATCTGGTGAGGCTAGATTGGGCGAGGCGGGTTCGGCAGGTTACGGAACCATCCGAGCAGGAGCTCGAGAGAGATCAAACGTTGATTTAACCAACGAATTGGTTGATTTAATTGCTGCGCAGCGGAACTTTCAGGCGAATGCAAAGGCAATTGAAACTAATACTGCTATGACTAGCGCAATAATAAATATTCGTGGCTAATGAGTAAGGCCTAGAGGCAACTATCGATGGATAGATTAGTATTTACATCGTTAAGTGGAGCGAAAACCGGAACGATTCAGCGCACGATGCTGACAAACGATCTGGCGAACGTCTCAACTATCGGATTCAAAAGAGCATCTTTTCAGCGGGCGGTTCCGGCTCAGTTAGATGGGCCCGGGTTTGCGGTCCGTTTTCAACCCTTGGTCGAAAATAGAACGGATATTGTCGATCTAAGAGCTGGCACAAGGATTGATACAGGTAACCCGCTCGACGTTGCTTTGAATGGCCAAACTGTTTTAGGTGTTCTCACTGATCAAGGTCAATTGGCGTTTACTCGGAGGGGCGACCTTAGAGTTTCTGAGCTAGGCTTCTTGGAGACGGCAAACGGCTATCTTGTTGCCGGTGAAGGAGGTGGGCCAATTACTGTCCCTGAGGGCGGAAGCCCCACTATTACTCCAGACGGCACTGTTTTTTTTGATCAAGTCGGCGCAGATCCGGCAGCGGCAGCGGCGCCACCAGTAGAAATCGGTCAGATGTTAATTAGAGATGCTTCAGGCACAACCTTACAAAGGCGACTTGATGGTCTGTATGAGCAGCTTGGAGCTAATGGCGCGGGAGGCGACATCGCCCCGGGGCCAGAGGCCGCATCTCTGTCAACAGGTGCGATAGAGGGAAGTAATGTTAATCCAGTGGAAGTTCTTGTAAACCTGATGGATTACTACAGATCGTTCGAAACTCAAATGAAATTAGTTAAAAGTGCAGAAGAGTTGGATCAGACAGGAACACGTCTGATGCAAACCAGTTAACAGAATATAAGGGGAAACAAATGGACGCTTCAATGTGGATCGCAAAGACCGGCTTATCTGCCCAATCGACAAGAATGTCAGTCATTGCAAATAATTTAGCAAACGTTAATACGGTCGGCTTTAAAAAAGATCGTGCTAACTTTGAAGACCTTCTGTATCAGAGAATAGTGCAAGCTGGTGCTCAAGCTGATGTTCTAGCACAAACTCCGACAGGTCTGATGCTGGGAACCGGCTCACGTGTGGTTTCTACGGAGAAAATTCACAGACAAGGCAATATGGTTTCTACCGAGAACGCCTTGGATCTTGCGATTAGTGGAGATGGTTTTTTTGCTATTCAGCAGGCCGATGGAACTATCGCTTACACACGGGACGGATCTTTCAAACGTTCTAACTTAGGAGCACTTGTTACGGCATCAGGTCAGACAACTATCCCCGCGATAAATCTTCCTCAGCAGGCTATTAGTATAGCTGTGGGTAGGGATGGAACGGTGACGGCTGAATTAGCGGCCGGAGGTGGTGCTGTTCAGGTTGGACAGTTACAGATTACTAGGTTTGTTAATCCTGCTGGCTTGAGAGCCATGGGGCGCAACCTGTACGCTGAGTCAAACGCAAGTGGACCAGCAATCGTTGGTATACCCGGAGATCAGGGCGCCGGTATGATCACTCAGGGCTCGTTAGAACAATCGAACGTTAATGTTGTCGAAGAAATGGTGAACATGATTGAGACACAGAGAGCATATGAGATTAACTCAAAGGCGATCTCTGCTGCAGATGGCATGCTCAGATTTTTGAATCAAAATTTATAAAGTTGAATTAAGGTAAAAAATGAAACTTCGTTACATACCAATTTGTATTACCTGCTTTCTAGCAGTTGGATGTTCATCCTCTCAGATCATTCCGGGTGCAGGTCTCGATGATTTTCAGATCATCTATCCAGAGCCAAATACCCAGCCAACAAGAGTAACGGGTTCGATCATGGACAATGGTGCGTCGCTTTATCCTGCTGGACGAGCGTACGCTGCTGGCACTGTTAGGGTTGGTGATATCGTGACCATCTTGCTGAATGAGTCTGCTCAAGCAACCAGAGAGAATGGATTGGCTACTGAGCGAGTCTCTGTTAATAATCTCACACCTGGAGTTTTCGGAAATCAAACCCTCTTTGACGAGTATGCTAATTTGGGAGAGTTGGGTTCGACTATTAGTAGTAATGGTACTGGAACAGCAGGTCAATCAGCTACTTTAACCGGAAGTATTTCGGCGGTTGTGACAGAAGTAATGAGCAATGGTAACTTGGTGGTGTTTGGAGAGAAACAGCTTGAATTAAATGAAGGAAGCGAATACATCAGAGTACGAGGAGTTGTCAGGCCCGAAGACATTCAGCCTAATAACACTATCTTGTCTCGACGTCTGGCAAACGCGCAGTTCTCGTATAGTGGTGCGGGTGAGCTGGCAAGATCCACTCGGGTCCCTCCAATCACTAACATTTTATTTGGTCTTTGGCCTTTTTAAGTTGAGGAATTACTCAGAATGCGGATAAAGTTTTCAAAGATTTTAACTTCGAACCTGATCATGATTTTGATGGTCAGTGGAAGTCATGCAGATCGTATTAAAGATATCGCTGATGTTGCGGGAGTTAGAAGTAATCAACTCATAGGATACGGTCTTGTCGGCGGACTTTCCGGCACTGGTGACGGAAGAGATCTTCGAGTCACAGGGCAGAGTCTCACCTCGCTTCTATCTGGACTTGGGGTGAGCGTAGATGGTCCTGTATCAGAATTCGATCTTGGCGAAAATATCGTAAGATTAGCTGAGCAGCAGGCACAACAGCCGCTGCAGACAGACAATTTAGCAGCGGTATTAGTCACTGCAGAGGTTCCGCCGTTTGCCAAACCAGGTCAGCGTATTGATGTTAATGTTTCTACCGTCGGTTCGGCTGAGAGCCTCCGGGGTGGAAATCTTATACTGACAGAATTACGTGGCATAGACGGCGCGGTATATGCCTTGGCACAAGGACCTTTAACGGTAACTGGAGTTGCCGTGGATGCTGCCGGAGGTGCCGTTGAGATAGGCGTGCCTACTTCTGGTCGGATACCTAATGGAGCCATAGTTGAGAGGTTGATTCCATCTTCTTTTGAGACGACCGAAAACATCATCCTTAATTTGCGTGACTCTGACTTTAGCACTTCTACGGCAATTGCAAATGTCATTAATGAAACTTACGGCGCGGGAACAGCAACCCCTCTAGATGCTGTTTCTGTTGTTATACGTGGCCCCCAGGATATGAGTCAGAAGGTTGCTTTCCTTGGAGATATTGAGCTCATGGAAGTCGTCACTGCCGACCCGGTAGCGCGGGTAGTCATAAATTCTAGGACTGGAACGGCGGTAATTAATAGGTCGGTTAGAGTGGGCGCAGCAGCGGTCTCTCACGGTACCTTAATGGTAAGGATCGATGCCTTTAATGAGGTAAGTCAGCCGAACGCGTTTGCCGATGGCGATACAGTACCTGTTCAAAACGCGGAGATCGAAGTGACTGAGGAAGATAGTCAGATGTTCGTTTTTGAACCTGGAATAGAGCTGCAAGAGATAGTAGATGCAGTTAATCAGGTTGGTGCATCTCCCTCTGCTCTCATAGCCATCTTGGAGGCATTGAAAAGAGCTGGGAGTCTTAAAGCAGAGTTAGTGGTGATTTAAATGGCGGGTATAAATAATTTTGTAGCGACGCGATATGATTTTCAGGGTCTTTCGAGTTTAAAGGCAAATGAAACTAAGACTAAAGAAGAGTCTAGAGAGATCAATGCAAAGGTTGCAGCCGAGTTTGAGTCTATGTTTCTTAAGTTAGTCACTGATTCAATGCGCTCCTCCATTGAGCCTCTCAAGAGTGACTTGCTGAAAAATGATGCGATGGATCTTTTTGATGGGATGTTTTATGACGAAGTGTCGCACCAGATCGCCAACTCGCAAGGACTTGGTCTTCTAGAGTGGCTCAATGATATTTCAGATCGACGAGAAGATAAGTCTAGTTGAACCCAAACTTTCTTGGGTTATAGGTAGCACGACCAGATGCCAGTCTGCTTTAAAAGCTAATACATAACATAGGTAGTAAATAAGACGATGGCTGACTTACTAAACATAGGCGCGACTGCGACGGAGTTATATCGTCAAGCGCTGTCAACAGTTAGTAATAATATCGCCAACTTGAATTCAGATGGATATTCAAGGCAAGAAGTTCGAGCTGAAGAAACCATACCTACAAGGATGGGGGTTGATTATCTTGGGTCTGGAGTGGCTTCCAAAGGAGTATTCAGAGCGTTCAATGAATTTGCCACCTCCAATGTGCGAATAGCGAACAGTAAAGTGAATGAACAAGAACCCTTGATGCGGTATACAGATCGTCTGGTTGATCTGTTGGGATCGGATAAGGGGAGTTTGAGTAACGGCATAACTCGCTTTTTTGCGTCAGCTTCAAATCTTTCGGGTAATCCTGCTGAGGAAGCTTTTCGACAGGAATTTTTAATGGCGACTGAGTTTTTAGCAAGTCGCTCCAGAGCTATTGGATCTGAATTAGCTTCAATCGACGTCGAAATCTATGACAAGCTTGAGACCGACTTTTCTGAGCTGAACAAACTCGCCGATAGCCTACGTTTAGTAAACAAAGAATTAGTGAAGACACCATTCGCCGGTAAGCAACCGCCTCAACTATTGGATCAGCGAGATTTTTTGTTAAAAGAGATGTCTAGCTATGCGAGTCTAGATGTTTTAATCGACAAGAATGGCAGAGCCCTAGTTAAGTTGGGTGGCTCTAGCAACAGTATGAGGTTTGTCGATGAGAATAAATCATATCTGTTAACACCCAAATTTTCCGAAGTCGCTGGCGGACCAATCGCTATTATTCTTGATTCTTACGGCAAAAATATTAACGTTGGAGAAGTACGGAGCGGCTCGATTGGTGGGACTCTTAGTTTTCGCAATAAAATATTTGAGCCACTCCGGGACAATCTAGATATTCTAGTCAATACAATTGGAACGTCAGTTAATAACTTACATAAGCAAGGTTTAAATAAAAATGGGGAAGTCGGCTTAGAACTATTCAATTTAACCCCCCAATATAATGCAGTAAGCGCGGGTGATAAGACAATATCAACTGCGATTACAGCTACAGCTTCTTCAACCACCCCTAAGGTTAATATAAAAGCGACCTGGGAGTCGGGAAAAGCGAGATGGTTGGTGACCGATCTATCCACTAAGGTGAGTTCTTATATAAACAGGAATTCATCCAGTGATAACGGGTTCAGTTACAACGGTTTAAACGTTGCTGTTAATGGGACACTGCAAAATGGCGAATCGTTCTTGATCAGGCCTAATCTGCGAGCTGTAGATAATATAAAGGTATCAATACAGAACACAGGTCAAATTTCTACAGCCGATCGTTTACAAATCGAGGGTGCGATAGCGAATTCACGTGAGACCGAGCCATCCCTACAATACGATATGCGAGCTAAACCTCTAAAGGAGAACGCTCAATTCGATACTGGGACAATCCTCGGGGTTGCCCAGACAAAAACTTTCGAATCTAATACAGTAGAGCCCGCACTATTCATACCAAGGGACGTTGCAGGATTTTCAGTAAGTATTCAGCCACCTATCGTTAATGATCATCAGCTCCAGCTGTTCACCTCAGAATATAACCACATAGTTGGCTCGAATACATTGGCAGCACCTTTTGCATCAGGCTTGGCGACATCTACATCAATAGAGCCGGGTACCACTTTTATAAACGATTATGTGAACAAGCAAGGGGCCACCGGGTATAAGGATACTTCAATTACGCTTGGAAATTTTGCTAGCAGTGTGAGCCTATCGGACGGTCTTCCGATTCAAACTAATTCGAGTGGCGGGCCTCAAAATTTGATAGCAGCTAATGCGCTAAAATTGAACGGAACAAATCTTCCAGCGCTGACAATTGCCAATGGGACAACTCTATCAGCCGCGCAAGTTGCGACTTGGGCCAATACTATAAGTGGAGGAACTAACGTCACGGCTGAGGCTGATAATACCCTAAGCTATACTTACGACCAATTTGATATAACAAAAAAGTTATCCATCAACGGAACTACAATTGTAAATGCAGGTGTACCTGCCAGCTTGGAAGCTTTAGCCACGCTGATTAATGCACAAACCGGTTCTACAGGTGTGGAGGCAATAGTATACCCTAACGGTAAGATACTGATTCAAAATACTGTTGCAAATAAAGGAAACAATATTGTTCTTGGAAACCCTACGGCTGGGCAGACAACTAATTTCTTGAATGAGTCCAACGGAATAAAGGTTGGTAGGGTTAAGTACACTGGAACCAATGTAAACTTTGAATTTCAAAACCATGGGGCGGGACAGGGCAAAGCTACTGACCTAAGCCGGATAGGGTTTGCCACAACCATAACCTCCAATTCCAGGTTAGATGATGATTTCCTGGTCTATGTGACGGGATCGACCAATGACGTCAGTATTCGCTACGACATTCAGGAGAAGCCAGCGTTACCCGAGGTTTCTATCGAGTCGCCGTTTTCTGTGACTTTCCTCTCTGCTAACCAAGTTCAAATAACTGATACGGCTACAGACACTGTGATGGCCAAGAAAAGCTATACCTGGCCAAACGGGGTGCTTGTAAACGACGTTAAAGTGGTCTTCGAAGAGGCTCCGACGACTGGGGATGTCTTTACAATAAAAGCTAACGAGGGCGCGATTGGGGATAATGGCAATATTACTCGCATACTCGCCGTGCAAGAGGTTGGCGTCAATGGAGACGAGATCCCTACTCAGCGCTACATTTCGTTAATCTCGGATGTAAGTAATCAACACAACCTAGCCGAGATGTCATCCCAAGCGCTCAAGGTTGTTAAAGACGATGCTGAGGCGCTTTTAGATAAGACCGTGGGCGTGACTTTGGACACAGAGGCGGCGGATTTGATTCGCTATCAGCAGTCATACCAGGCTGCAGCTCAAATCATCAAGGTATCCCAGGATATCTTTGATTTTCTAATCACAGCCTCCAGATAATTTTTAAGAGTTTCTGAGATATGGATACAAAAATTTCGACAGCTCAATACTTTAAGATGATGAATGATCTTATGACTACGCAGCAGGGTAAGATTGCTGAGTTACAGTCACAGCTCTCTGCTGGTAAAAAGAATGTGACCCCGAGTACGGATGTTAAGGCGACAACTTCATCACTAAAACTTTCACAAGTGATAAGCAATCAAGAGGATGACATTAGAAATTTGCAAAGCATTAACGCCGGATATAAAGAAGAAGAAGCAATCATGATGTCGATGGTTGACATGATGCAACGTATGGAAGACCTATCCATTGCGGCCCGTTCAGATACTAATAGTGCTAACGAGTTGAATATCTTTGCGATTGAGGTTGAGGGTTATATGGATGATATTAGAGGGCTGGCTAATTCAAGGGACTCAAATGGACATTTCCTGTTTGCAGGAACAAAGGTAACAACCCTTCCTTTCGTAAAAAAAGCAGACGGTAGCGTAGAGTATAAGGGAAATCAAACCGAATCTAAGTTAGAACTAGATACTGGATATAAATTACCATTGAATATTTCTGGGCATAAATTGGCCGGAGTAATTGAAAGAAAGAACGCTCTGGGTGTTGTTACATCAAGAGTTGATATGTTCAAGGTGATGCAGGATTTTGTGACGGCACTGAAAACAAACGACAGGACAGCGGTTGAGCAATCCATTTCAGAACTTCAAACAGTGTCTAAAAATTTGAACAGTAATCTCGTAGACAATGGCTTAAGGCAAAGTTTAGTTGAGGAACGAAGGCACATCTCGGAAGAAAAAATAGTGATCTATAAAGGATTGCTTTCCGACGCTCGTGATGTCGATTACGCAACCGCTGTCACACAACTTTCCTCTGACATGTTGGCTTTAGAGGCGGCGCAAAGTACTTTTGCAAAAGTCTCTCAGCTCTCAATACTTAATTTTATCAGGTAGTTTTGAATGGCAATTACAACGAACAACAACAGTGAAATAGGCGGCAAGATAACGCAGGCCTTGGGTGCGGGTTCTGGTGTTGATATTCACAACCTGGCGAAAACTCTGGCTGAGACCGAGACAATGCCGCGAATGAGTTCGGTTACCGATAAAAAAGCTGAGAGCACTGTAGCGATTTCAGGCTATGGTGTTCTTAAGGCCAGTGTTTCTTCTTTGAAGGCTAGTTTCGAAAAGTTAAAAAACCCCGGTTCGCTTTTGGATAAGACCGTAAGTACATCTCACAGCACCCGGCTTGAGGCAAACATAACAACTGCAGCAAATGCGCAGCCCGGCACACACATTATTAGAGTTGTCGAGCTGGCAAAGCCCCAACAAAACAGGGTTAGAGATAATGGTACAAATTTCACAGCGTTAGGGCAGAGCTTATCTGGTAGCAATTTTACAATTACCATAAAAGTTCCCCACGACGCGGCAAGCGGCACTGATGTGGTTGTTAGTGACCGCACGCCTCAGGGAATAATTAACGCGGTTAACAGCGTGACGTCTACAACAGGCGTCTCTGCGCGAGCCTTATCTACCGGTACATCGAGCGCTAACTTTGGAATATTTCTGACCGGTAAAACTGGTGTTTATAATTCTTTTGATTTTACTAGCACGCTCTCAGGATCGGACGCTCTCTCGGGCGGAGGGTACGGGGATAAGACGCAGACAGCATCAGATCTTAACGTTACATTAAATGGACTGACAAATGTAAAAAAGGATAACAATACGCCAAAGGATCTTATTGATGGGCTTGAGCTCGATTTTAAACGCGAAGGCTCCTCGACAGACCTAACAGTAACCGTTGGTCAGAGCACGCAGTCCTTGGAAGATTCTTTAAATACAATGATTGATTCCTATAACAATGTTATCAATTTATCGAACTATCTCACCGGCGAGAAATCTGAGGATGATGAGCTAGCTGGTTCACTTGCAGGGGAGAAGGGCACGGTGAATTTAATTAAGAATCGTATCCGCGGGATAATAGGTAAAACATCAGAGTCGGCATCTAATGGTTTGTCTACCCTGCGGGATTTGGGGATTACGACCAAATTAGGTGGCGAGATTTCGCTCAATGCCACAACATACGCTGCCGCAGTGAAAGATAAATTATCAGATATACAGACGATGTTGACTAACAATCTCACGGATCAAGACAAGTCTGATACAAGGGATCATGGCTTGGCTTTAGATATTACGACCGTGTTGGATAACATAACTAATGATCAAGGTACAATAACGACTAAGGAAACCAACGTCACGGCTGACGTTGCGAGATATGAGAAAGAATTGACTGATTTACAAGAACGATTGGAGACAATAAAACAGCGCTATCTGAGTCAGTTTGTTGCGATGGAATCAATAGTACAGCGGAACAAGAGCACGGGTGAGTACCTAACCGGACAATTTAAGGCTATGGAAAATATGTACAGTAGTAAATAAACTCCTAAAGAATGATCTCGATAATTTAAAGAGAAGAGCTATGTTTACAAATAAAAATGAAGATTGTCTAGTGTGCAAATATATAAGATGGTACTTCATGATCGGAGTGCCGATTCTTGTTTTTACGTGGCTACAACCAGAGTTAAATTTCTTTCGTGGGCTTAATTTATCAAATATAGCGGCTGTTGGAATAACGATAGCGTTGATCGGTGTAGTTATTTGGAAATACTATAATGAGCGTGAAGACAGGTAGTGCTGCTGGTGTAGTTTTCTCAGACAGGCACGCGGATTGCAACTCGTGCGCGCACTTCTTCATCACCTGGAACAAGAGGTTCCCCTTTGGTTGCAGGGCGATGGGATTCATGACCTCAAACTCGCCAAGCAAGGATGTTTTTGAAGTAGAGGGACGAGATTGTTTGGCATACAAAAATAAGTTTTCACATCTCGGTGAGGAGGATGGTTGTAGGCACGAAAATATTGGAGGTAAAGGCCAGAAATATAAAGTAAACGTAATAGTTTAGGTGAAAAATTCAAAAACTGTCGCGTTCAATCACTAACATAAATGGGTGTTCAGTCGATTTTACTTCTAAACAGGAAGCTAAGCCTTGGTATGTATAAAAGGAGCATGCCAGGTTATCGCGGAAGGAGTGCTGCTCTGAGGTCCAAAAGTTGTCTGTAGATGCGGCGGGGAAGACATTTGTGTTGAGTGAGGGGTTTATACAGTTATTTTCGGTTATATCTTCCAGCTCCTCTATTAGGGGAAGTCGGATGTTCTGACCAGATTTTTCAGAGATGTCTTGCGCGTAGTTGATTGCCTGGTCAAAACTGAGGAAGAGCGGTATGCCGGAGCAAGTGTTTGAGTTGGTATACCTCATGCCGGCAGGGCATCGCGACCAATAAAGAGGTGACCCGGATTTATTGGCAAGGCCTTCCTCGCTGATGGAAAATCCAGACAGTTGGGCAGGTCGATCCTGAAAGAGCATTAAACAGTTTGGAGGTGTGCGAAAGTCACAGTTAGATAGGACTAAGGCGAAGGGGAATAGGAAACATAAAAATCGATAATTGCTGCGCATAATCTGAGCGGTTGTCATAATAAGGATAAGTTATACCATAATTGGACAGAAACAGGGTCCAAAGTTACTAGGTAATTGTTACTACAAAATTGCAGGAGAAAGACATGGACATTGCAACACTCGTAGGTCTCGTTGGAGCATTCGGCCTCATTCTGTGGTCTATGCTGTCAGGTGGAACTTTAGACGCTTACATAAATTATCCGGGGCTAGCCATTGTGCTAGGCGGCTCGATCATGGTCGTGCTACTTCGATCTTCACTGCAGGAATTCCTCAACGCGGTCAAGGTCGCTGGTAAGGCCTTCGGTAAGGCATTAGAAAAACCGGATGAGTTGATTTCGCAACTTGTCGAATTTGCATCTATCGCTAGGAAGGACGGAATGATAGCGCTAGAGGGTCAGGAGATAGAAAATCCTTTCATGGAGAAGGCGGTCGGTATGCTTGTTGACGGCGCTGAGGAGGATATGATTACTAAAACGCTGACTCAAGACATTGAGAGCATGAAACTCAGGCACAAGCAGGGTGCCGCTATTTTTAGCTCATGGGGTGAGGTAGCCCCAGCGATGGGTATGATCGGCACCTTAATCGGACTTATCCAAATGCTTGGTAATATGTCTGATCCGAAGTCTATTGGTCCTGCAATGGCCGTTGCCCTCCTAACAACAATGTATGGAGCAATCATTGCGAATTGTTTTTGTATCCCTATTTCTCAGAAATTAGCTATCCGATCTGAGGTTGAATCGGCTAACTGTGAGTTAATTTTGGAGGGGATACTCTTTATACAAAAGGGTGGCAACCCACGAATACTTACAGATCTTCTTATATCTTTCGTTCCACCGAAAGAGCGAGAGAGTTTGGTGAGCACGGCTTAATTCGGAAGCATTAATTTATTAAGGTCTAAAATTTGTTATGGCAGAAGACGAGGCCACATTGCCGGAAGATGAAAATGAAGCTACTGAGCAAGAGGTAGATAGTTCTGCCCTTGAAGCTGCGGTCGATCAGGCTGTTGAGGCAGATGGGGGAGGGGTCGGCAGTTCAGAGGGCGGCGGAGAAAGCTGTCCGGAATGTAAGAAAGGTTCCCCACCATGGATGGCTACCTTTGCCGACATGGCTACCCTACTGATGGCTTTTTTCGTTCTGATCCTATCCTTCTCCGATACGGAGGTGCCAAGATTCGAATATATCAATGGGTCAATACAGTTTGCTTTCGGTGTCAAAAAGTTAATACCAAAAATTGAGATACCCAAGGCTCGTAGTGTGATTGTCGAAACTTTTACTCCTAACGAAGCCGCACCAACGGTGCTAGATGATCCGCGTCAAAGGGAGTTAGATAGAGACGCTGAAAACTTAGTAAGAAGGACCAAAACAGAGCCAGAAAGATTTATAGAAGACCTAGAAAAAACAAAAATTGCGCTATCAGACCAAATTTCATCAGGTCTGGTAACAGTTTCTACTGATGGGTCACAAATAGTGGTGAAGGTTAATAATGCCGATGCCGCTGGCGCTGACTTTGGTAGTGGTGAATCGTCAGAAGGGACTGCCAGTCAGGTTTTAGTTGAGACAGCAGCGATTGTTGCAGAGGTACAGTCGACTACGACCCGAGAGATAGGAATTTATTTGAGTGACGTTGATGGGCCAGAGGAGGTTGAAAGCAGCGAGGAGCTCATTTTTGCATCTCAGTTTAATGAAGAGAGGCTAAACAATCGATTCGAGAATATTAAGGCAGACTTAAATTCAGAAATAAATAATGGACTCCTAGAGGTAGAGCGAGAGGGTGATGAAGTTGTTATACGCATCGCAAGTCAAGGTTCTTTCAACTCAGGTAGCGCGGTTGTAGCGCAAAGTTTCACCACCACCCTAGATCGTGTTGGTGAGACTATAAGTCAAGAGTCAGGAGATGTCCGGATAGAAGGGCACACGGATAATATACCAGTTGCTTTCAGTGATACATTCAACTCGAATTGGGATTTGTCTGCGGCTAGAGCAGCATCTGTGGCGGCCTATTTAACGAGTTCGTCTGAGTTATTGGAGGAGCGAATTGAGGTGCTGGGCTTTGCCGATACGCTTCCTCTCGCGAGTAATGATTCTGCCGACGGGCGGAGTCGTAATCGTAGAATAGAAATAAGGATTGCAAACTAAGGCTTAAATTAATACAGGTCGGATTTTATCAAGTGAGTGATAACGAAGAGCAGATTGAAGAAAAAGACGAAGAGTCTCTAGAAGGCGAAGAGCAGCCTATTGTTGAAGAGTCGACTGAGGCTGAAAATCAAGATTCTTCCGAGCCGCCTTCCGAGCCAGAGGAGGTAGAGGAGCCAGAGCCGGAAGAGTGCGAGCCGTGCGTGAAGGGTTCTCCTGCTTGGATGGCTACCTTTGCAGATATGGCGACCTTATTGATGGCTTTCTTTGTGCTCATTCTCTCCTTCGCTCATGTCAATGTCCCCAAATACAAAGAAGTGAGTGGGTCCATGAGATCTCGCTTTGGTGTCCAGGTCCTGGTACCAATTGTCGAGGCTCCCACGGCAGATAATATTGTGGCCACTCAATATCGCCAGCAGGCTACGGAACCAACAGCTGCTAATGTGCTCGAAGAGCAGCGAAGTCGTGAAGAGCAGCCTCAAGACGAAGAACTGGATACGGATGATGGTGTAGGTGAATCAACGACTAATGCAAGAGAAATAGAAGAGCTTCTCCGCGATGAAATAGCCGAGGGCATTGTTGAAGTATCTGTGGAGGATGGGACTGTAGTGATCGAGGCCTTAGAACAGAATGAGCTCACTCAGGATACTGGAAAAATATCGCAAGACACTATCCTGTTGCTCTCCAAGATTAGTGAAATTCAGTCTGACACTGATTCATTGGTCCGTGTTGAAGGGGCTCAGTTTGTTTCATCCGGTCAGAGTAATATTGATCAATCTGAGTTCGGCGGAGCATCCCAAAGATCTGAGGATCAGCTTGAGCAAATCAGGTCAAATTTATCGGAGGAAATTACGCAGGGACTTGCTGAAGTTTTTAGGGATGGAGAGTCAATTATAATTCGTCTGACCGATCAGAGCGGTTTCGAGAGTGGCTCGGCAAATCTTAGAGCAGACTTTACCTCCTTACTTGATTCGGTTGGTGACTCGTTGGCCGGGGCCTCGGGTTTGATTCAGATAGAAGGTCACACAGACAATGTGGCTATGAGTTTCGGAAATCGATATCGCAATAATTGGGATCTATCTTCTGCCCGAGCAGCAAGTGTTGCAGATTATCTTCAAGATGGGGGAAGTATCGCACCGGGCAGTATGGTTATAAAGGGGTTCGCCGACACCAGACCCATAGGCTCCAACGATACGGCTACAGGTCGCTCGGAGAACCGCCGCATCGAGGTGGTTGTGCTTCCAAACTAGGCATTATTCAGGGCATTCTGTTAGATCGTTAGCCCTGCAATTTGCGACAACTTCCTCGGCTTCTATTATTTCCTCATCCTCCAGCTGCACATTGGACAGGGTAGTGACGTCTATAGCCGCTTCGGAGCCATTTAGTTCAGCAATTTTTCCCCACACATAAGCACTGAAAGGTTCTGAGTCCCCTCCCTCACCGGCCTGCAACATAAAGGCATACATTAACTGCGCGGGGACATAGTTCTTTCGCGCCGCGCTTAAAAATAACCTTTTGGCTTCTGCATAGTTTAGTTCAGTACCTTCGCCGTTCTCAAAAGCAAGCGCCAACATATATTCTGACTCGGCAAGTTCCTGATCAGCAGCCATCTTAAACCACCTGAATGCCTCGCCCAGATTTTCTGCAACCCCGTAACCGTGATGGTACAGCATACCCATATTATGCTGCGCCTCGGCGAGCCCGTTGTCAGCAGCTTGACGATACCAGTTCATGGCTAGCAGATAATTTTGTGGGACACCTAGCCCTTCTTCATACATGTAACCTACGTTGTTTTGTGCTTCAGCATTGCCGGCCTCTGCCATTGGTAACCAAGCGCGAAGGGCTGTCGCATAGTGACCTCTATCCTTTGAGGCCAGACCTGACTCAAATCTATCCTGTTGGGCTAACACAACAGAGTTAAACAAAACGATTGACGTAAACCCGAGATAGCTACCCACTAAGAGGTATAGTTTTTTTGAATTCAATTTAAGCCCTCCCTATTTTTGAAACGCTGTTCTGGACATCTATTACGGCTTGGAAAATACTTCCTTCTGACACAACACACTCTAGAAATTTCTTATCTCTAGACAATATGGGAATACTCTCTCCGACAAAATCGATTGTCTTAGCCATGGCGGTTTGAAGTGAGTCATCCGCTACTAATATTGTTGGTTCTTTTAACAAAAATTCTTCGATTGGTTTTTCAGAGGCAGAGATAGCGCCAAAGATATCTAGTTTGCCAACATACTCTCCGGCTTCGTTAATTACGTAACTTTCCACAGCCCCTGCATCTTTCATTAGTTGGTAGGCTTCTCGACCAGTAGTTCCTGCAGCAAGCTTAACAAAATCCATGTGCTCACAAGACGTGACTAACCGCTGGCTCAGCGCGATCGATTCCCTTCCCTGGCGCATGTCTATCCCGCGGTCCAGAAGTTGCCTATCAAAGAAAGAAAGTCCGAAGGTCCGATAAGTGACTAGACTTGAGACAATAACGGCTACCATTGCAGCCACTCCGTACTCATATGAACCTGTCAGTTCTAGCACTATTAGAACGCTGGTAATCGGTGCGCCGATCACCGAGGCAGCTACAGCAGCCATGCCAGAAATTATAATTACCTGCGCAAGGTCAGGGTAGCCGACCGCAGCAAAAAAACCAGCCGCGAGCGAGCCAGCAGAGACACCGATAAATAGTGCTGGTGAAAAAATTCCTCCAAAAAGTCCGAAACCGATGCACAAGGCCGTCATGGAGATTTTGGCTATCAGCAGCATGCTGACTTTTATAAGGGAGATGTTGCCGGCTATCAGGTCGTTGATGGCTCCAATCCCTAGTCCCAAAATCTCGGGGAAAAATACTCCTACCGAACCACAGATCAGCGCCGCGATAAAAGGAAGAAATGTCTTGTGACGCTCATTCAGTGCTGCAAATTTGTTGGCCGCGCGGAGCGCAACCATAAAACACACTGTGATAATCGCGAAGGCTGGTCCGAGTAGGATTAAAATAGGGAGTACCTCATTTAGGGGAGGGGCTTGTTGGGAGAGCTCGAAGAGCGTTGGTGCATTTCCGAAGAAGTATTCGCCAAATGCGCTAGCGCTGAAGGATGCTATGGAAATAGGGGCGATGGCTCTGAGAGAGAAGTGCCTAAGTATGGCCTCATGCGCGAAGAGTATCCCGGCCAGCGGCGCGTTAAAGCCCGCAGCAATAGCGGCTGCAACTCCGCAGCCGATAAATATGTCAGGACTCATCTTGAGTTTAAAAAAATTCTTGATGAATAGGCCGATTGTTGATCCAAAATGCACGAGTGGTCCATATTGACCCACCGACCCGCCGCCGCTGATGACAACCAGCGAGGCGAACGTTGAACCCAGACCCTTCCTTGTATCGATCTCTGGGTTCTCTCTATGCGCGACATAAATTGAATCGGCAATGCCTTCCCAGTTTTTTATATCTAAAAACTTTCGAATGGCGCTAATTAAAGTCGCTGCCGCTAACAATGAAAAGATACTGGAGAGTGAGTAGGTTTGGCCTTGGATTTGGAATTCTAATAAGGTGAACGAGGTGCGATACTCAGTAGCGACGACTACCAAATAGACAAAACTATTTGCCGTGATTGCCATCAGTAGGCCGATGGCCGTACCCCAAATAACGGCACTTAACAATTCAATAACTATATTCTTGGCTGCCAGCATAAAATTCCCGAAATGGAAGTCTCGATAGGCAAAGCTAAACTATGTTCAATGTATAGTTATTTATCGTCATATAGAGGTTAAAACTGACCCTAACACTTACTTTAAAGCCAGTTTTAACCTTCTATCTGTCGGTACTTCTAATTTTTAACAGCTATTAATATCAATATCTGTCGTCAAATAGAATACCCTTTAGTGCCTCTAGATTATGCGCTACCTTGAGGATGGCATCGCTTGGAATCTGCTTTACTACCTTGCCAGAATCCTTATCTAGAACTGTAACCAAAAAACGATTCGTGACCTCATCAACTGAAAACTGCAAGTCTTTCGACCTAATTTTCATCTCCGAGTTTAAAGACTCTGAAATTTCCTTGAGTCTTTCACGTATCATTTCGAGATTATTCGACGCGACTAATCTCTTGTCCGCCATGAGCGCGCTGGCATCGGATGTCTGAATATCAGCTTTTAACCGGTTGGCTGGGTTTGGCTTTTCTGCTTTCTCCAGCTTGGTTAAATAATCTGATGTCAGACCTTCGCTCCGGGCACTTTTTGGCGTAGGTCTCAGTAACGTCGAGGGGTCTACCGTGTTGTTATCCATATGTTTTCCCCTTGAAGTTTAATGACACAACCATAACTCCCTATTTGAGCAGAGTCAAAACGGTTGCGGACCTAGCGTTGGCTTGTGCGAGTATCGCAGTTGCAGCCTGGGAGACTACTTGCTGCGCCGCTAGCCTGGCTGTGTCGGTTGCATAATCGGTGTCACCAAGGGACGATGCTGCGAGCTCCTTGGCAACAGCTGCCCCGGCGGTCGCCTCAATGGCAAACTCAATTGACTGGATGTCTCCAGCTACCTCCCCCACGGATGCCGCAAGGTGCGCCACTATGTTATCAAGCTTTGCCCTCGAGAGGTCTGCAGCGGCCTGACTTATCAGGGTCTCTTGGCGAGTCCCCGGGATATCACCAGTTCCTGTGACAGCCGTCGTACTCAGATCCGCTGTTGCACCGCCGGCGCTGTTGGCCGCACCAGCTAAGATTGCGTGGGTGGCTATGCCAATTCCATTGGCAGCGTTGGCGTCGGGTTGCCAATCATCGACCTCAATCGTCAGATCAGCGGCGCCTCCCTGTTCACCCCCTCTGATTACGAGATCCGTTCCCGTCATCACAAGAGTGTTGTTATACCGGGTCTGCCCCGATAACCGGATCCACTCACCAAGCAGAGCTTGAAACTCGCCATCCATAGCATAGCGGTCATGGTCCGTTATCAGGGTGTCCGCAGCCAATGTTGCCAACTCGTGCATCCGAACAGCCATTTTGTGGATAGTCATGCCTGTGGCCTCAACGAGTTTCATCCTCGCCAGTCCGCTGTTTAGGCTATCTAGTGCTGCTCTGGCTTCCTTGGCCTCCATGGTCATCATGGTATATAAACCGTATCGGCCCGATTCAGCGTGGCCTGGTCCTACCTTGGTGCCCGATGAGATCCTCGCCATGGTTTTATCCATGAGCTTCTCATTACGAGATATAACATTTGCTGCTGCATGTGAAGCATAGTTATAGTTTACTATAGACATTAAAATTACTCCTAAGTGTCTAGTTTATTTAAGAGCCATGTAAAACAGCTCCGCGTGTTTTGACCTCTGTCTAACACCTGACCTCTGACCTCTGACCTCTGTCTAACACCTGACCCCTGTTATCGTTTATTCTTTGCTTGTAAAATTTAGATACTCATTATTTAGACCATCCATTAGCGCAAGAGCTCAAGAAACATCTGCTGGGATTGATTTGCCTGGGCAAGAATTGCGGTTGCAGCTTGTGTGATGATCTGCGTCCGAGTGAGCTCAGTTGTTTCATAGGCATAATTTGTATCCTCTATTCTGCTGTACCCCTTCTCTTTTTCTACAGCTACCTCGCTCGCATTATTTGAGGCGTGCTCTAAACGTTTGATGTAAGCGTCGTACTGGGCGACTTCTGCTAACGCACCCGCGATGGTCTGCTCTAGCTTGGTGAAAGCATTCGATGCTGCTGCCTGTGACTGAATATGGCTCAGTGATCTTGAGACACCCCTAGCTGGCGTATCTAAACTGGCCAAGGTGCGGGCGAAGTTCCACCCGCGAGCAGTGCTTAAATTTGAATCATCGGCTGCGGCTGCTGTCGCTCCAGTAACATTTTGGTTTGCGGTCGAATCAGTTGGGTTCCAATTTTTAAATGTTAATGTTATTGAGTTGTCGCCTCCTCCGCCTCCTAATCGAGTAACAAATGAATTAGTAAAACTATTCATTCGAGTTACTCCATTATTCCATGAAGCATTTGCTGCGATGCCGAACCAGGTACCTCCGAGAGCGTTGAACTGATTGTCCATCTCGAACCGCTGCTTAACATCGTAAAGCTGGTTAGAAGCTCTTTGAGCCAGGATCTTCATCTCGGTTAGGACGTTCACGATTACTCGGCCCGTTTCTGAATAGCCCTGAACCATTGCGATAACGTCATTAGCGTTGCTCGCCGCCTGCCGCTCGGTAAGTGCCCCCGATTTGATTCTAGCGGCCATCGATAGGCCAGCGGGGTCGTCGGAACCAGCATTGATTCGCTTGCCGGAAGAGAGCCGCTCCATCGATTTGTCCATATCTAGTGTCGCCCGGCGCAAGGCGTTCTGGGCTATCACGGCTGGAATATTTGTTTTGATTGAGCTCAAAAGAGATCTCCTCAATAAATTTAGCGCTGTTAAAAGTAATGTTGCTCGCAGCTCTTTATATAATTTCTATTGATCCGATTAATTCAGTAATACTTGAAGCTTGGGTTCGCTCTGATCAAAAAGTGAAAGAATTGTCGATGCTTGATCTTTCAAAAATTCAGAGATTGAAAATTTGGCTACATCTACAGCGCGCTCAGAGCTTACAATTTGATTGGAAGCGACTATTGTTCTTAGATTTTCTTTTTGTGAACTCTCCGCAAACAGATTTAGTTCTCGTAGGTACGCTTTTAAGCGGTTTCTCTCGCTTGATAAACCATCTAGCGCTCGTGCGAGCTGAAGTAGTGACTGCTCTTTTAATTCTTTGGTGTGTGTATGCAAAAACTTATCCTCAGAAAGACCAGAGTACATGGCGGCATCCCCATACACGTGGCTGTCTGTCCCGCTAGATTTGTTGAGATCTGGTAGGTTAGGGGTGCTAGGATCGAGATCGCCTTCTGTGTCAACTGCAGACATGGGGTCAAACGACTTTAATTCGATGTCCATGCTCTTTTTTGGTGCTGTTCCTACTTCGACGCTAATCTTCATGGTTGTTGTGTTTTGATTACCTTCTCCGCCACCGATCATGTAATTTACTCCGTCCCAAGAATAATTGTTTGCAATCTCTCTAATCGATTCCTGGAGTTTTCTCATGCAACTACAACCACTCTCTCCGAGAGCCTTTGTTTTCATTTGGTTTAATTTATCCTCGATATCTGCCGCAGAGGAATCTATTGACTGGACTAATGCAGTGGCGTTGTTTAGTTCCTTAGTGGATTTTTCAAAATTACTTGCCGAATTGACAGCACTCATGTCGGCTGCAGCTTGGATTCGTGTCTCGACACTCAGACTAGGGTCAGAAATTCGAGTTTCAGGCGCCGCCTTTGTGATCGGGCTTATTGGCTGTTGGCTCTGAAAATTAAAAAAGTTGTAGCCTGTTGTGTTGTTGGTTGTTTCTGATATTGTATTCATAATAAGTTCTCTAAAAAGTATCTATTAGCTTGCCTAATGACTCTTAATTTATAAGTTCGAGAAGTTCCGAACCCTTTCGATTAATCTGAGTAAGCATGGCTATTGAGGTTTGTTTTAAAATTTCTCTCTTGGAAAATTCTGCTACCTGGCTCGCGATGTCAGTGTCCTCGATTTGGCTTTTACGGACCCGGGTATTCAAAATTTCGTTTGTCACGTTATCAGCCATGTGGCTAAGTCGACTTAAAAAGGCCCCAAGCCTTGCTCTTTCCGCTGTTAGCCCACTAATTGCTCTGTCCAACTGAATAATTGTGTGATCAATTGCGTCACGGTTATCTCCGTGGAGATGTCCTTCTCTGTAGGGCGCACCGGTATTCGGATTACCAAAATATCTTGACTGGCTTCCATGATATAACGCAGCGTCGCCGTATACGTGTGTGTCTGTACCCGCACTTTTATTAAGGTCAGGTAAATTCGGTGCAGTCGGATCTCCCCAAAAATTGCCGTTACGATCAATGGCGGAATGGGGATGAAAGGATTTAAGTTCGATTTCGATTGTGTCTGAGGCATCGGCTCCGCCGGCGTTGAGGGCAAAATTTAAAGTGGTCGTCGTGTGATTATTCTCACCCCCGCCAATCATAAAATTCTGACCATTCCATGAATGGCCATCTACCATATCGATAATTCCTTCTTGCGTCTGTTGGAAATAGTCACAAATCTTGCCCTTGTCTCCCCAATAAGTGTTTTGTAGTAAATCGCTTTCACTCATGGCGACCGTTCTCATATCTATTAGAGAGTTCTGAATATTTGAGGCGGTCACATCAATTGAATTGAAAAGGGAGATAGCATCATTAATACTTCGGGCGGCCATTTCCAGGCTTCGTAATGCTGCTGTGTTTTTGCTGCTTTGCACATGGACAGAAGAGTTGGATCTGCTTACCGAGAGCTTCTTGCCAGTAGACAGCTGCTCCATAGATTCAATGGACCGAAGGCTGTGCATCCGCAGTGCGTTGTGCGTAGAAATTGCTGCTATGTTTGTTCTAATGGTATTCATAGTGTTGTCTATCAATTAAAGTGTTATTTTCCCTGGTCTTGGTTTACTGGAGCAGGGCCAACACTGTTTGAGGTGCAGCATTTGCCTGGGCAAGCATTGCCGTTGCTGCTTGGGCAATTATCTGGGTCCTCGCTAATTCTGTTGTCTCGGCTGCATAGTCCGCATCCTCGATTTGGCTCTGAGATTTTTCTAAGGCTGTGGCGACGTTTGTTAAATTGTCCGATGCCCTCTCAAGACGGTTGATATAAGCACCGTTCTGAGCGATTTCTCTGCTCATACCTGTGATAGCTGTGTCCAGCTTTGTCACTGCTGCGGTAGCAGCAGCCCTGCTCTGTATGTGATCGAAAGCGCGCGCGTTTGCGACAGGCGTTGCCGCTAAGCTATTCTGATTCCGAGTAAAGTTGAATGCTTGAGCGGCACTTGCATTGTTATCATCTCCAGCGGCGGCCGTAGCGCCGGTTACGTTTTGATTGGCCGTGGCATGGTCAGGGCTCCACTCGGCAAGGGTAAGAGTTACAGTAGCGCCCGCCGCGGCGCCTCCATCTAATCTGACGTTGAACGCATTGTTAAACGTAGACATCCCTGCAAAGCTATTCCAACGGGTGTTAGCTGCGATTCGCGTCCATTCCAGGCCCAGTTGATTGTACTCAGAGTCGAGAGCCAATCTGTCATCAACCGTTAGTGTGTCCGATGAGGCTTGAACTGCTAGCTCTTTCATACGAATTACCATGTCTAGGATGTTTGCGCCTGCAGCTCCGTATGTCTGTAGCATGGAGATGGCATCCATTGCGTTTCGCACTCCCTGTCGGTCGGACCGTGCGGCAGCTTGAAGTCGCGCTGCCATAGCCACACCAGCTGGATCGTCGGCACCAGAGTTTATCCTTTTTCCGGTAGATAGCCTCTCCATGGATTGACTCATAGATCGTGCATTTAGAGTCATAGCCTTGTGAGCTATTAAGGATGGAATATTAGTATTCAGTACAGTCATGATTTTGTCCTCTTAGTTTTATATCAACCAGTCGATATAAAAATTATTTATATTTTCCTATTTAAAAGATTCTTCCTTAAAATCTAGCTTTGCTATTTCGTAAAGCTAAAAAGTAATTAATGAACGAACGGTTGATATAAAATAATAATAATCCTCTACTTGTGCTTTATTTATCTCTAGTAATTAGGTTTCTTGAAAACGGTTTATATTTGTAATGCCACAGTATTTATATTGATATCGGCTGAGCCTACGCCATATCGAGAGCATGCAGACATGACTCGCTATTAGATCTACGCTGTGGCTGGCTATCCATAGATAGGAACCAAAAAGATTAATTCCTGATGAAATATGTTTGGTGATCTTATATTGATGAGTTGTGGGCGACCTTCGTAAGACAGGCCAAGCACATGAATTAGTGAATGCTTTACATAAGGATGTATATGTTAGTCTTGCGAACGCAATACACCTACCACGATTCTTGTCGTGTGTAGTCTGAGAAACCCAATCCGAAGGGGATAAAGGTATTTTGTGGACACAAGAGCTCTCGTCGAGAGTTGTGCATCCTGAATTCGATTCTATTTTTGACATCAGAGCATTCCTATAAGTGGAATAAGTTAGAGTTACGAGTTTCTGACCTCTGACCTCTGACCTCTGATATGTCTAAAATCTTTGTTCTTAGCTATTTTCCTTTGAAATATGTCTGTGAACAATTTCCCATTCGACACTTGTGTTGAACACTTTATTAAATTTTTCAGGAATTTCCCTATTTTTTTCAAAGATCGCGTTCCATAGCGATTATGACAGGTCGAGTGGGGTGCTATTGGCAGAGTTTAAGAGCCTCATCAACGATCATGTTTCATATTGTGAGAGGTATGATTATACTCCGGTCTGCTCTAATGGTTATGGACTTTATATATGGTCGCGGATAAGCGTAATAGTGCAGGTAACATTCTGGGTAGCAGCTCTGAGCTCACTCAGTTACGTGGACTCATCAAGCAGTGCGCGGCCTCTGACGCTCCGGTTCTTCTGCGAGGTGAGTCTGGAACTGGGAAAGAATTAGTGAGCAGAGCTCTTCACGATTATTCTGAGAGATCCTCGAAGCCATTTGTTGCCATTAATTGTGGTGCGATTCCTGATCAGCTGTTAGAAAGTGAGCTTTTTGGACATCGAAAAGGAGCCTTTACGGGGGCAACCTGCGATAGGAAAGGACGTTTTGAGCTCGCTCATACAGGAACGCTCTTTCTGGATGAGATCGGCGACATGCCCAGTCAGCTGCAGGTCAAATTCTTGAGGGTCCTCGAGCAGAAGGTGATTCAACCACTGGGAGGGACGTCCGAAACAGAAGTAGACGTAAGGATTGTTGCTGCAACGCATCGTGACCTCGAAGAAATGGTATCCAAGGGAGAGTTTCGTGAAGATTTGCTCTATCGGCTCAATGTGCTTCCCATTAGAATTCCCCCCTTACACCAAAGGAAGGAAGACATTCCCGAATTGTTGGGCCATTTTGCAGGGTTATTCGCGGTCAATAGCCAGAAAATTAACTTTACAAGACGCTCGCTTTTGCTTCTTCAAGCCTATTCGTGGCCTGGGAATGTTAGAGAGCTTTCCAACTTAGTACAGAGATTTTCCGTTTTATATCCGGGGAAAACTATTGAGTTATCAAAAATCCCAGAAGAATTTCTGTCTCAGGAACTTATTCACATGGCAGGCTTCTCGAAGGGCTCTACCATTGAAGAGGAAAGCGACGTACGTTCAGGAGAAAAAGACGATCTCAATAGTTTTTATAAAGTTGAGGAAGAGGCAGGCCTCAAAGACTCACAGCCTCAAGCAAATAATCAAGAGGGTGTGGATTTTCTGACCAATGATTTTGAACAAATTATCGAACTATCAAATACGATTACAACTCTCCCTGATGCAGGAGTGCCGACGAAAGATATATTAAACAATTTAGAATCAAATTTGATACGGACGGCCCTGGATCAGACTAGTGGCAATGTATCGAAGGCGTCAGAGTTGCTTCAAATGGGCAGAACTTCGCTGATCCAGAAAATTAATAAATATAATCTTGATAAAAATTAAGCTTACCCTGATTGGTCATTTTCATCGTCCCAAGAATTAATAGAGACTTTCTTACTGTACGTTACCCAACTTGTGTTCTGTTGGAATTTGCTTCCAAGCATCTCGAATCATAACCATTAGGTCCATTACTTCTTGGAAGATACTATCATCTTCTGAAGCATGAGCCCTTATAAGTCTGCGAGTTGAATATTCATAGAGACTATCTAAGTTTAAAGCGAGTTCACCACCTTTCTCAAAATCCAGGCTGTCTCTTAATCCAAATAAAATTTTCTGCGCCTTAGTCACTGCCTCTGCCCTAGCTTCTCGATCGTCTTTAGCGAGTGCCGATCTTGCAAGTGCTATGCGATCGGTCAGTCCTTCAAATAGTAATTTAACGAGTTCATGAGGGTCTTTCGTATCCGTTTTTGTAGAAGCTACCTGATTGTAGTCAGAAATAGCACGTAGTCTTTGAGCATTCATCTTTTGACCTCATTTACCTTTAATAGGATTGGATGCACACAACGAGACAATCGGAACTAGGCTTTCAAACTTTATAAAAAGAAATAGGCCCTGGTTAAAAATTGAGACATTTGCGGTCAAAGGTTTATATGTAATACCTGCCAATATTTTGATCAAGTGGTGTAAGTCTCTGTGGTCAATGGTGCTATGCTGACAAAAAATTAAAGGTTCATTTTATAGTGACGATTGGCCCCATACTGCAATCACGTTTAACTTGACTTAAACATTTAAGAATAACGTGAACATAGTTTGGCTGATCGGTCGAAGACAAATTTCAGAGGTCAGAGCTCAGAGGTCAGAGAGGGTCAGCCAAACTACTTTATTATCAATTTCAACTTTAACTTCGTTAGGTTGATTAGCAAGAGGTCAGTATCATGAGTGTTATTAATACTAATATGGCAGGAATAATTGCGACGAATGCGATTATTCAAAACGACCGAGCTCAAGAAACGGCGATGGAGCGTCTTTCGACTGGTAAGCGAATAAACTCAGCCGGTGATGATGCGGCTGGTCTTGCGATATCAGAGAGAATGAGGGCGGAAGTTAGTGGTCTTAAAATCGCTACAAGAAATGCTAATGATGCCATTTCTATGCTGGAGACTGCTGAAGGAGCTTCTGTCGAGATCGTTGAAATGCTCCAGCGCATGCGTGAGCTGGCTGTCCAGGCGGCGACCGACACGAACTCTGCTACAGACAGGGCGGCACTTGATCTTGAATTTGGTCAGTTAATGCAGGAGATGATAAGTATCGCCTCAAATACGACTTGGAACACCATGACGGTTATGAATGGTGGTGCACCGGGTGCAGCTGACTTGACTAACGCAAATGTTGTCCAAATGGCGGCAACCATTCAGCTTGGTAAATCAAATGGCCAGACCACTGTGGTCAACTTAAAGTCATGGGACCCCCGAAGCACGATTGATGTGCAATTAAGGCCGGGACGAATAGCCCGTGATGGATTAGCCGCCGCTACTTTTACGGCCGCTTCGAACACAGGTGGTGACCAGTATGATGGAACTACTGGTGGTACCGTCGCCAACCAATCGAATTCGGCATACGGTGACGCCATACTGTGGTCAGGTGGTGATGATGGAGCCGCGGCTGGCGCTGATATTGCGGGCGGCGCTCAAAATGCTGATAAGCGAATTAATATTGAAACACGTACTGCTGCCGCATTTGCACTAACCCAGCTTGATAGAGCGATCACCGCAGCATCGTCCGAGCGAGCCATGTACGGTGCATACATCAACCGTATGCAGCATACGGGGGATAACCTGACAAATGTTGCTCGTCATCAGGAACAGTCGCGCAGCCGAATAGCTGATGCAGACTATGCGATTGAAACGTCAGAATTATCACGAACAACGATTATCGCGCAGGCCAGTACGGCGATGTTGGCTCAGGCGAATCAATCTAAGCAGATAGTCCTGGCACTATTAGAATAATTGTTTTACCCAGCCTAGCTGACTGCTTCTCTTTTGGGTGAAGGAGGTCAGAAAGCAGTCAGCTAGGTGCAGTGTTCGTTGGTGCCCATCTCCTAGAGGCACCGACAACGAATTTGGCCCAAGGTGTTAGGGGTGAGACCTCTGACCTCCTTGCCTCAAGGACCTTGGGCCAAATACCCATTCGCTAGTCCTCTCATGAGAGGAGCGGTAACTGAATTTGACTCAAGGTGTTAGGGGTGAGACCTCTGACCTCCTTACCTCAAGGACCTTGAGTCAAATACCTACAATAATTCTCTCTATTAGCTCTAATGAATCTGTAATGCAGTAGGTTAATTGCCAAAAACAAATTAGGGTGCTGGTTGTAAAGTAATGATCCCTAATGTCGATTGGGGTGAGAACACGAACAGGTCAATTTCTAGATTAAGTATAAAATATTGTTATCAATTAATGTTTGGTGGGTTAAAAAGTAAGAGGTCAGTATCATGAGCGTTATTAATACTAATATGGCAGGAATAATTGCGACGAATGCGATTATTCAAAACGACCGAGCTCAAGAAACGGCGATGGAGCGTCTTTCGACTGGTAAGCGAATAAACTCAGCCGGTGATGATGCGGCTGGTCTTGCGATATCAGAGAGAATGAGGGCGGAAGTTAGTGGTCTTAAAATCGCTACAAGAAATGCTAATGATGCCATTTCTATGCTGGAGACTGCTGAAGGAGCTTCTGTCGAGATCGTTGAAATGCTCCAGCGCATGCGTGAGCTGGCTGTCCAGGCGGCGACCGACACGAACTCTGCTACAGACAGGGCGGCACTTGATCTTGAATTTGGTCAGTTAATGCAGGAGATGATAAGTATCGCCTCAAATACGACTTGGAACACCATGACGGTTATGAATGGTGGTGCACCGGGTGCAGCTGACTTGACTAACGCAAATGTTGTCCAAATGGCGGCAACCATTCAGCTTGGTAAATCAAATGGCCAGACCACTGTGGTCAACTTAAAGTCATGGGACCCCCGAAGCACGATTGATGTGCAATTAAGGCCGGGACGAATAGCCCGTGATGGATTAGCCGCCGCTACTTTTACGGCCGCTTCGAACACAGGTGGTGACCAGTATGATGGAACTACTGGTGGTACCGTCGCCAACCAATCGAATTCGGCATACGGTGACGCCATACTGTGGTCAGGTGGTGATGATGGAGCCGCGGCTGGCGCTGATATTGCGGGCGGCGCTCAAAATGCTGATAAGCGAATTAATATTGAAACACGTACTGCTGCCGCATTTGCACTAACCCAGCTTGATAGAGCGATCACCGCAGCATCGTCCGAGCGAGCCATGTACGGTGCATACATCAACCGTATGCAGCATACGGGGGATAACCTGACAAATGTTGCTCGTCATCAGGAACAGTCGCGCAGCCGAATAGCTGATGCAGACTATGCGATTGAAACGTCAGAATTATCACGAACAACGATTATCGCGCAGGCCAGTACGGCGATGTTGGCTCAGGCGAATCAATCTAAGCAGATAGTCCTGGCACTATTAGAATAATCGTTTTACCCAGCCTAGCTGACTGCTTCTCTTTTGGGTGAAGGAGGTCAGAAAGCAGTCAGCTAGGTGCAGTGTTCGTTGGTGCCCATCTCCTAGAGGCACCGACAACGAATTTGGCCCAAGGTGTTAGGGGTGAGACCTCTGACCTCCTTGCCTCAAGGACCTTGGGCCAAATATCCTCGATATTCACACTCCCATAATTCTAATTTTCTCTTACAGGGATTAAACCTCCCCGGTTGATTGTGTCTATTTTTAGACAGTTTCTATTACAGCTAGCGCAGAAAGCTATAGATTTTTGTCAAATTTTGAACATCAATAATTCTAACTTGTTGAAATATATATTAAATATATATTTGGCCCACTTATTGCTATCCCTTAGACAAAGTAACAATTGAGACTTATGGTTAAAAGATCACTATGACAAGCATGACGGATGATTATCCATTTGTTTTTGTAGACAAAGAGAGTGTGCGTTTATTTGACTTAGCATCGAAAGTGGCCAAGTCTGACGTTCAGGTATTGATTACGGGTCCTTCCGGAGCGGGTAAAGAGGTTCTTGCTAGGGTGGTTCACGAATCTTCCAGGCGCTCGAACTTTCCATTTGTCGCACTTAATTGCGCAGCGATCCCTGAGAATTTGGTGGAAGACACCCTCTTTGGTCATGAGAAAGGGGCGTTTACTGGAGCTACTCACATCAACAAAGGTTTTTTTGAGGAAGCTCATGGTGGCACCTTATTTTTAGACGAAATTGGAGAGATGCCGAAGAATCTCCAATCCAAGTTGCTGAGGGTTTTGCAGGAGAAGCAGATTTATCGGGTCGGCGCGACAAAGCCGATTGAAGTAAACGTAAGGATTTTATCGGCGACGAATATAAATATAAAAAGCGCGATTAAGAACAAAGAATTTAGGGAAGACCTTTACTTTCGCCTTGGGGGATTCGTTTTAAATATAAAAGAACTGGCTCAGAGGCCCGGAGACATTGAGCCCTTAGCAAGAATATTCATTCAAAAGCATAGCAACGACTCTCAGATTGTAATCAGTCAAAATGCTGTGAAAAAACTTCTAGAGCATGACTGGCCAGGCAATGTAAGGGAACTGGAAAATGTGATACTCCGAGCGATAATTCTGTCAGATACAGATGAAATATTGGATCGGCACATTACCTTTGATGAGTTTACAGAGGATGACCGCGAAGCACCGTCGCAAGACATCAATTTGCATGAAACTCCGGGCGATAATGTGCTCCCGTTCAGCAATATAAATAGATTATCCGATCTAAAATCTAATTCTGAATTAAATGAAATACTGAATGCTCTCAAGATGAATTCCACCAGAGACAGAGCTGCTAGAGAGCTTGGTATAAGTCCAAGGACTTTGCGTCAAAAACTAAATGATTTTAGAAAGGCTGGGCTGCCGGTTCCGGGCCCATATGCCCGCACGTAAATTAGGGGAGACCTCATGGAAATCAATGCAAGTGCCCAAGATCTGTTAGCACAGATTAGAGACTACCAGAATAAGATCGAGGCGGTTAAAAATGGTGGGGAGAGTTCCCCCGCGATAGATAGTACTCAAA
>CACJAW010000018.1 GCA_902591495.1 uncultured Pseudohongiella sp. | reverse complement strand
CGAGTTGATACCCCTTGGGATTGATGTAAGGCAGGAACTTCTGGAGTTAAATGACCCCGTGGAGCGGTTATCTAAGATCGAAAAGCTTGTCTCGGAAATGGCCAACAATTCGTAATTTTCTATTAAAGTTGTCTTGCTTGAATGTAAGGTTTAGGCTTCGATTGGTTTCTAGGATTTTATTATGCTTTCGAGATTAATTGATTCGAGTGGCTGGACAGCAGAGCAATGGCTGGCAGCAACAATTCTAGTTTTTATTATAATTACGGTTATCGTAGTAGCTCATCGCATGGTGAGAATATTTCAAATCTCAGTTAAGTCAAAATACAAGCCCAATTTGAGGCCTTTGCGACGAAATAAATCCCACGTAAAACTTAACAGAGAGGCACCAGAATGAGGGGTTTATTGTTAGTTTGCTTGGTTAGTCTGTTCGCTCTTCAAAGCTACGGAATTGTTATCAGACATGACGTTGCTCCCGGAGACTACACCTTGCGAGCAAGTAACTTTTCTCAGGTATTTTATTTAGAACTACAAGGTCAGAGGAAAGTATGCGGCGCAACGTTAATATCAAATCGGTGGGCTCTCACTGCCGCGCATTGCGTTAGTGAGACCTCGCTCGGATCTGTTATCGGAAACGGAGACGAATTTCTGGTAGAGATTGCTAATGTTCCAAGAAGTATTGATCGTGTCATGCTCCATCCAGATTTTACTTCCCTGAAAACCCCTGAGGTTGATCTCGCTCTCCTTCGGTTTGTTCAAGAGGTAAATTACCCTACACCAATTTCTGTGAACACCAAAGCAGATGAACTCGGAGAAATTGTTACCTTGGTTGGTTGGGGCTATTTTGGATTAGGTACTACAGGCAGGCAGTATGATGACGGGACAAAGCGTCAAGCCAAGAATAGAATTACCCAAGCTGATCAAAGGCTGTTCTCTTTTTTTGACGATCCCCGTCAGCTAAATAGCGCCGCGTTGCCACTCGAAGGAACGCTAGGTCTAGGTGACAGCGGTGGTCCGGCTTTTCTTGAGACATCAGAGGGTTTACTCCTTGCTGGTGTTTCTGTGGGCCAGGTAGAGGGTCCTGACTTTTCTGAGGAAACTCAGGGACAATACGGTTCCGTTGCAGTTTATGAACGTGTGTCTTTACATGTCGAATGGATAAATAGTGTACTTAATTCCGACTATTAAGTGTCGAGAGATTGAATTATCATTTCGGATCTTGAAGAGTTCGCCCAAATGTCGCTAGCTTTTCATGATTTTCTGATATGCAATAATGAATTTGTTAGTATCAGTGCAGACTAATTGAGCATAAGAATTTTAGGAGAGTATGAATGACGATTCAGGTCGGAGAGAAGGTGCCATCAGTTAATTTCAAAACGATGACAGATGATGGTCCGAAAGAAATAAGCAGCAACGAAGTTTTTGCTGGTAAAAAGGTGGTATTTTTCGCTGTACCGGGAGCTTTTACACCGGGTTGTTCCATGACTCATTTGCCAGGTTTTGTAATTAATGCTGATGCGATTAAGGGTAAGGGCGTTGATGAGATAGTTTGTATGTCTGTTAATGATGCGTTTGTCATGGGGGCATGGGGAGAGGCTCAAAATGCCGAACAGCTCCTTATGCTGGCGGATGGTAATGGAGAATTTACCCGCGCTATCGGACTTGAGCTGGATGCCAGTGGCTTCGGTATGGGTACGCGAGCGCAGAGGTTTGGAATGATTGTTGATGATGGTGTTGTTACACATTTAGCGATAGAAGCGCCTGGTGAGATCAAAGTTAGTTCAGCTGAGGCAATACTAGATTTGTTATAAATGAGGCCTATAAAAAGTCTGAAACATTTTCATTGGATATGGGTTAAAAGATGAAAAAAGAGCTTATAGATTATAACGACGGTAGCGCGGAGCTAGAGGCTTTTGTTGCTTATGAGGAGGCTGACTCTCTAAAACCACTCGTTTTGGTGGTCCATGATTGGAGTGGGCGCAGGGATTTTGCCTGCAAAGCGGCGGAGCGTGTTGCGGGAATGGGATATGTTGGAATGGCTGTTGATATGTACGGCAAGGGCGTATTCGGTAGCGATGGGGATGTAGAGCTAAATTCATCTCTCATGGATCCTTTTGCGTCTGATCGAGCCATGTTAAGAGATAGAATTACAGCGGCTTTAGAAGCGGGTCGGAATTTGTCTCAAGTGGATGCAAGTAAGGTTGCCGCTATGGGTTACTGTTTCGGTGGTATGTGTGTTCTTGAGCTAGCTAGATCGGGTGCGGACGTTGCTGGGGTAATTAGCATTCATGGAATTTTCTCCCCCGGTGATATCCCTAACAAGGAGATCAAAGCTAAGATCCTTTGTTTACATGGTCACGAAGATCCAATGGTGCCTCCTGATCAAGTTCTAGCTTTCGAAACGGAGATGACAAAAGCCGGAGCAGATTGGCAGGTGCATGCCTACGGGAATACTATGCATGCGTTTACCAATCCAGCCGCTAACAATCCAGATTTCGGAACTATGTATGATGAAGTCGCTGAGAGGAGAACTTATCAGGCACTTGCTAATTTCTTAGATGAAATATTCTAAAATTCCGTAAGCGGTCAGAACAATAAAAATTATGAGTACTGCTACAGAGGAAAATTCTTTAGTACCAGCTGAGACTCCAATGAGGAGTAAGATAGGACTCTGGCTCGGTCCGCTTGTTTTTATTTCGATGATACTTTTCGTTGAACTAGATCCGGCTAATCCCTTAGTCACTCGAATGGCAGCAGTTATTCTATTGATGGCTATCTGGTGGATTACTGAGGCAATTCCTCTATCAGCCACGGCTCTGCTTCCAATTATATTATTCCCCCTCTTAGGAATCATGCGCGGAAGAGAATTGCCTGCAGGTAATCGCATAAATCTTGAGAGCGCTACATTCTCCGAAGGATTCAGTGCAACAGACTTCGATATCATTTTTCCAAATGTCGCCAACCAGTATATGGACTGGATCATCCTACTCTTCATGGGCGGTTTTATTCTCGCTGTAGCTGTAGAGAAATGGAATCTACATAAGAGGATAGCGTTAAATATTTTACGGATAATTGGAGGGCAGCCGCACCGTTTGGTGCTCGGATTTATGATTGCGACCGGGTTCCTCTCAATGTGGTTATCAAATACAGCTACGGCACTTATGCTGATGCCCATGGGAATGTCATTAGTCCTTCTTTATGAGGAGTTGAATAAGGATATTCTGAAGAAGGGTGGAAAGATTGATCCCAGAGCGGACAACTTTTCGCTTACGTTACTCCTAGGTATCGCTTATGGTGCATCTATAGGTGGATTCGCTACGCTAATCGGAACGCCACCCAATGGCATTCTAATCACTCAAATGTCTCAATTGTTTCCAGAAGCGCCAGATATCACATTTGCTACTTGGATGCTTTTTGCGCTGCCTATGAGTTTTATATACATGATGATTGCCTGGTTTTTATTAACTAGAGTAGTTTTCCCCTTGCCAAGCAGTACTCCCTTTAGTGGCAAAGAGTTTATTCAAAGTGAAATTAAAAAATTAGGCCCTATGTCTACTGAGGAAAAACGAGTGACGGCTGTTTTTGTTAGTTTTGCCTTGCTGTTGATGACTCGTAAGGAAAGGTTATTTGGACCAGAAGTAGATCTTTTTGGCTGGAGCTACTATTTAGATAAACTGCTTGCAGCAGCAGGATCATCACCTGTTGGATTTATGATTGATGATGGCAGCGTTTCAGTTGCTGTAGCGCTTACATTATTCATGATTCCAGCAGCCAAAGAAAATGGTGGGAGATTGATGGACTGGGAAGACGCAAAACGCGTTCCCTGGGGAATTTTATTGCTTTTTGGCGGAGGATTGGCAATTGCAAAGGGTTTTGGAACCTCTGGCTTGTCAGATTACATTGCTGCACAGCTCGCGACCCTCCTCGGTGATGCAGAGCAGCTCGTTATTGTGATGAGCACTGTTGCATTTATTACAGGCCTGACCGAGGTGGCTTCAAACACAGCTACGATCACACTAGCTGTGCCAATTATGGCAAGTCTTGCCCAGGCTATCGAGGCTCATCCTTTGTTACTTTTGATTCCGACAACTCTGGCGGCCTCCTGCGCTTTCATGTTGCCAGTATCTACGCCGGCTAATGCAATAGTTTACGGAACGGGTAGGATACCAATAATGAAGATGGTCATAGCTGGCATATGGTTGGATATACTATCTGTGTTCTTACTAACGTTTTTTGTATACACGCTCGGTCATTTAACCTTTGATGTTCTTGGTCAATTGCCGGCGTGGGCTATGCCTTAATCAGATTGATTTTTGACTGACGTTTTGCGCTAGATTAAATAAAATTGCGGCCGTCGCTCCCCAAATTCGATAGCATCCATACTGGATTTCAAGAATTGTTCTTTCTTTTCCTTTAAATTCAACTTTTGACCTTTTGTATGACGGAATTTCTAAGATTAAGCTAAGTGGTGCTTTAAAAATATCTTCAACCTCGTCTTCTTGGCGAATAAAGTGAAGTCCCGCATTTATTAGACCAACGATAGGAGTAACTAAATAGCCAGAAGGTAGTGCTAGATCGCCCAGCTTACCTAAGACTTTGACTTCATTGGGAGGGAGTCCAATTTCCTCTTCACTTTCTCTGAGAGCAGTTGCCACAGCATCCGAGTCGGCACTTTCACGCTTGCCTCCGGGTAAGCTGATTTGACCAGCATGGCTTTTTAGGTCTGCAGACCTTACCGTCAGCACTATTTGGCTATCGGCTTGGGCTGTCGGTCTTGTAACCGCAATCAAGACAGAGGCCTGTTTTAACGAATCCTCATTAATAATTGAATTATAGACTTCTAGATCTGGATGAAAGATTCTTTTGGGGTTCTTGGCTTTCTCTGTTTCAAAAAATTTTAAAAGTGCGTTAAATTTTTTGTCGTTCGTTGTTTTAGACACGATAATTTGCTATCTCTTGCTTTAAAAAAAAGCCGGCACTTGCCGGCTTTATCTTCGCTACTATATTCAGAGTTATCTGTATTTCCATGTAAAACCGATAAATGCACGAATGGGTTCACCCGGGAAATAGCGATCTCCAACCCAGCCGCTAAAATCAGCCCTTTCAGCATATTCCTCATCTGCAAGATTCATGACGTTAACGTAGACCATAAAATCTTCGGTCACGTCATATTGCATGCGAAGGTTAAGAAGGTCATGACCACCATAGGATGCAGTGTTTTCAGGGTTGGTGTAGTACTCGCCCATGTGAACCAGCTCTAGTTCGGCCAATAAGTTGTCCATCGGTCGGTAGGTTAATCTGAGGTTGCCAAATTGATCTGGTGCGGTATCAATATCGTTGCCATTGATATTTTGGCCACCAGACACGAGGTCATTGTCGTAGGTGTGATCAGCGTAATTGAATACCCCGTTTACCGAGAGCGAATCGGTCAGGTCATAGCCTACCGCCAGTTCAAAACCCTGGTGTCTAGTCTCGCTTCCATTTAGGTTCATCCGGTCGCTGTTTTGTAGAATTTCGTTTTCCTTATCCATCCAGTAGACAGCTGCCGAGTAGTTCCAGTTGTTGCCGCCGCCTTGTAATGCTAATTCATAACTATCCAACTCAACGGGATCCAAGTCTGCAACGGTTTGGCTTCCCTGTAATCTATAGAGTTCTGTAGCTTGTGGGGCACGAATGCCGCGCTGAGCTCTCGCAAAAAGAGTATGATTTTCACTCAGCTCATAGCTCAGGCCGAGTTTGGGAGAGACTTCTGTAAAATCATCGTCCCGGTCAGCTGGTCTGCTATAACGACAACCTCCAAAGCCACAAGCAACGCCATTCGCATCGGTACGGCCGTCAATCATTAGGTTGTCGTACTCATAATCCATTCGCTCGAGCCTAGCTCCGATAGATAGTTCTAGTCTGTCTGTCAGTGAATTTTCGTAATTAGCAAATAAGGCGAGCTGACTTGCCTCTACCTCATAATCATAGTGCATACCCTGTGGTATCGTTCTTCTGACGAAAAGTGAGCCCGTCGTTGGATTAGGCTGATCCTGCTTCAGACTTCCATCGGTGTTTTCTGCATCAATGCCCCAGGAGAAGGTGGAACTATCAGTCAGGTCTCTGAAGGCGGCAAGCTGAATACCATAGCTCCTGTGTTCCGTGTCTTCAATTGGCTGCCCTGGCAAAAAGTGCTGGACGAAGTTCATATTCACCTCACGAAAATAAGGAGTGGCAATGTATTCCCAGTCTCCAGACTCCATGGTGAATCGAGTCCATACGCGAGTGCTTTGACTGTCGCGATAGGCCTCTGGGTTAGGGTTTGTTCCTCTTTTATTGCCGTCCTCGTATGCCTTGGCCCCGGCGACGTAGCCTGCAGTTTCTTGGTTTAAATTGTTATAGGTGAAACCACCTTCCATTTTGATTCCATTTGGTAGGGTGTACTCGTACAACCAAGAAGCTTTCTGCTGATCCACCCCACTATCATCCCTATAGCCTTCCTCGTTGATGCCTGTTAAATAGAGGGATTGCTTGAAATTGCCATTATCTGATCCGATTGCAGCTTTTGTTCGGTAGGAGCCTCTTGGACCCTGCTCAAGGGTGAGTTCACCCACCTCACCTGGGTCTGGGAGTCTGACATTAACCAAACCGTGAAGTGCATTAGAACCCCAAAAAGCGCTGGCTGGCCCTCTGATTACCTCGATGCTTTGGGCGTATTCTGAGTGTGTATCAAACATCTCATTTACATTACAGAATCCCGCAGAACGCACAGGTATCCCATTTTCCGCTATCAGGAACGCCCCGCAGGCACCAGCGCCGGTTAAAACCGGAGATCTAAGTGCCATTAAGCTCTCTTGTCCGTTATTTCGGTTTCCGCTAAATCCAGGCACCCTCGCGAGAGCCTCTTGATAATGAGTCTGGAGTATTAAGTCTAATTCTTCCTCGCCCAAAACACTTATCGATGCATTAGCCTCAGTTAAGCCCTCGGTGCGGCGACTATCCGCAAAAACTTCAATCTCTTCTATGGTTTGCTGACTATTCTGTCCTACCAAGTTCGAGGACATACCAAAAATTGCTATGGGGACTGCAATTTTCGAAAGTTGTAATTTACAGGACATTGTGAGCTCCTAAATAGGTTTGATTTTTATTATTTAGTGCGTATTAGGTCGGCCGCTACTAGGATATTCATTAGTTTCAATAGCCTTTGGAACACAAAAATAAGCCCAAATTCCGAGAATTTCAGACTCTCGACTTTCAAACTACGAGAAAAAGTCTTTGTCTCATAGAATCATGGGCAACTGTGAAAAGGGGGCTTTTCAAGTTCATAGGCCATCTGCATTGCATCAAGCATAGTCCAGAGCACATTTAGTTTGAATTGTAAAATCTCTAACGCATGCTCCTGTTGTTCGCGCGACTTAAAATGATCCAGAGTTATGTCCAATCCATGTTGAACATCTCGTCGGGCTTCGGAGAGCCTTTTCCTGAAATAGTTGTACCCTTCAGTATCTATCCAAGGATAGTGCTCGGGCCAATTTTTCAAACGACGTTTATGAATATCAGGCGCAAACAATTCTGTGAGTGAAGAGCATGCGGCTTCCTGCCACGAGGCGCCTCGACAGAAATTTATATAAGCATCGCAAGCGAATCTGACTCCCGGCAAAACGTGTTCTTCTGACAACACTTCTTCTCTACTCAGACCAACGGCCTCTGCGAGTCGTAACCACGCCTCAATTCCGCCTGAATCTGAGCCAAAACCGTCATGATCTAATATGCGTTGTATCCATTCCTTTCTTATAATTCGGTCTCGGCAGTTTGCGAGAATGGCAGCATCCTTAACTGGTATTGTAGTTTGGTAATAGAATCTGTTGGCGACCCAACCCCTAATTTGCTCTCTTGAGCTCTGCCCAGAATTCATCGCAACCTGAAACGGATGATGGATGTGGTAGAGGCGTCCTTTGTCACGAAGTTTTACTTCAAACTCCTCTTTAGTGAAAGGTTTTTCCATTACGAATTTTCTTCCATAACTGCCAATTTTTTAGAATTTTGTGTATTGCGAAAATATAAAGGTTGAGATTCTTCCTTGTCTGTCTGAGCTGATTCTATAGCCTTCTCTATGATGTCATGCTGAGGTGATTTATCACAGATAGGGTCAGTGGCATAAGCATCCCCTGTCAACATGAATGCTTGACAGCGGCAACCACCGAGGTCTTGCTCTTTCTCGGGACAACTTTTACAGGGCTCAGTCATCCAGCTTGTTCCTCTGAAACGATTGAATAGGTCCGACTTTTCCCAGATATTGTTTAGTGAATCATTTTTCACATTAGGGAATTCTAGCCCTGTTATAATCTTAGCACTTTGACATGGTAAAACATCGCCTTCAGGCGTTACGGTAATAAAGGTTGTGCCCCACCCGGCGCTACATTTTTTAGGCCTCTTCTCATAGTAATCCGGAGCAACAAAAATTGCATTCATGTTTCCTTTATGCTGATCTCTAAATCTATTAGTAGCATTTTCGGCTTCCACTAGTTGTTGCTGACTGGGAAGTAATTTGTCCCGGTTGTGCAACGCCCAAGCGTAGTATTGTGTATTTGCCAGTTCAACAAATTCAGCTCCTAAATTTTCTGCCATCATTAGGAAGTCAGTTACCTGATGTATATTTTGTCGGTGAAGGACAAAATTAAGGCCGAGGGGAATTTCGTGATCAATTACCGCTTTCGTCATAGCTAGTTTGTGTTCAAAGCTATCAGTACCTCCGAATTTGGCATTAGTTTTTTTATCACTACCTTGAAAACTTATTTGTATATGCTTGATTCCGGCTTCTTTGCACTCTTCGATTTTCTTTTCTGTAAGTGGCAGAGCTGAGGTGATTAAGTTGCAATAGAAGCCTAAATCATTTGCTGTGCCTATAAGTTCGACACAATCTTTTCTCACCAAGGGTTCTCCTCCTGAAAAACCTATTTGAACGGCGCCCAACTTTCTGGCTTCCTTCATTACTCTGATCCAATCTTCAGTTGATAGCTCTTTTTTCCTTCCAGAAGGCAAGGCAAGCGGGTTTGAGCAGTAGGGGCATTGCAGTGGGCATGCATACGTGAGCTCTGCTAGGAGCCACATTGGGATATACTTGTTATTACTATCTTCTCGCAAGTTTCAATCCTCAGCAATCACCAGCCAACTCTCTTTGGCTGCATGCTCAAGAAATTCAGAAACATCAGATGCAAGCGTTTCGGCATCAGGATAGTCCCTTTGAAGGTCTTCTATAAGGGTTAGTTTATGAATTGGTTTTTGACATCTTGTAAGAATTTCAACAGCAGTATCACTTAATTTAACCAGTCCCTCTGGATAGAGTAAGACATGGCACTGCTGCGCCTCTTCAAACTGCAAGCGATAGTTAGGATTTACATGGAACTTATTAGTATCAAAGTCAATCATATGCAGTATTCTCTAAAAATTACAACTAAGCTTAGAGTTCAAGTTCCATCCCGTCAAACGCAACTTCTATGCCTTCTTTTTTCAGAGTCTCTCTCTGGATGGAATCTTCGTCTAGAATTGGATTGGTATTATTGATATGGATCAGTACTTTTCTTGGCTTTTTCATAGGCTTTAGAAGTTCGATCATACCCTCATCACCAGATTGTGGTAGATGCCCCATATCCGCTGCTTTTTTATCTCCCAGCCCAACTTCAGACATTTCATCTTCAGTCCAAAAGGTACCGTCAACTAGTAAACAATCAGACTGACTCATTAACGCGATAGTGTCTTCAGTTGGTTCACCCAAACCAGGCGAATAAAATAGTGTCTTATTTGTTCTAGTATCGATCACTTGGATTCCAATATTATCGCCAGTATGCGGGTCGTGCCTGTGCGGAGAGTATGGTGGAGCTTTGCCTTTGACAGGGATCGCTCTAAACTCAATCCCATCGATCGCAGGAATAGTAAACGTATCCCCATTTAGAGGTATTGAATTCCTATTTATTCCTCCATTCCAGTGCTCAAGCATACGAAAAAGCGGAAACCCTGTAGTCAAATCCTCATAGACCATATCACTGCAATAGATTTCATGTGGACACCCTTCCCGAAGCATCAGTAGCCCCGTTGTGTGATCTATTTGGGAGTCCATGAATATGATTCCGCGAATAGCTGTGTCTCTTATGGATCGAGCTGGTTGAAGCTTCGGGAAAGTGGCAAGTTGGGCTAGAAGATCCGGTGAGGTGTTAAATAACACCCAATCCACACCGTTACCGCTTACTGCGATGGAAGACTGGGTTCTCGGTTTTGCGTTAATTAATCCATTTCTTACGCCATGACACATCCGACAATTACAATTCCACTGAGGAAACCCGCCGCCTGCTGCCGATCCTAATACGTGTATGAACATAATAATTCTGTACCGAACAAACGAAACATCAAAGGTTCCGTTATTAAATCACCTAATTCGCTAACTATGCATACAAAAAAGCGCCAATAATGGCGCTTTTTTTACCTTAAGATTTATAGGGTTTAATCTAAGGGATTTTACTCCTTTAAGTCAAACCTAAATCTGTTGGTCTTATCTATTGCTGAAATACATTGTGATTTCAAAACCAAGACGAACATTTTCATAAGTAGGCTTAGTCCACATAATGCTAGTACTCCATATAAGTTATATTCATGAATAATTATTATCTTAGCCGGGGGCTACCCGACTGACTTAAAGAATATCAAAGAAAAATAAGAATATCTAATAGGAAAGTGGGTAAATCGATGAAATTACAAATTGTATAAAATAGGTAAATATATGAAATTATTAAAAATTTAAATTTTAACAAATATCCTGCTAAAAAAGATTTTCCTCGTAAAAGGCTAATTCGCTGTTTAAGGCCTTAATTTGATTAGCTGGCTTGCGAAAACCATGACCTTCATCGTCAAAGCATAAAATTTGTGTTTCTGAATTTCTTTTGACTAGTTTGGCGTAAAGCATATCCGCTTGGTTTGGCGGAACTATTTTGTCTAGTTTCCCCTGGAGAATTAAAACCGGCGCAGAGATTTTTTGAAGTTTGTTAATTGGTGAACGATCTTTATAAAGCTCAATTTTATCAGGGTAAGGGCCAATTAATCGTTCCAGGTAACGAGACTCAAATTTATGTGTATCCTTTGTTAGTAACTCTAGGTCGGCGATTCCGTAGTAGCTTACCCCGGCTGAAAATAAATCTGAATCTGCAAGACAGGCCAAAACCAAATACCCACCCGCGCTTCCGCCGCGAATTGCTACTTGACCAGCGTTAGCTAGATCGTGTTTTACGAGGTGCTCAACGGCGTTGATAGTGTCTATAACGTCAGCAATTCCCCACTGCCCGTAAAGTTTTTTCCTGAAGGCTCGCCCGTAACCAGTTGACCCCCTGTGATTCAAGTCGAATACCGCAAAACCTCGGCTGGTCCAAAATTGATGCATAGGATTAAAAGCTGCCTGTGCGGTCCCAGTGGGACCTCCATGCACATTGATTATAAGAGGTGGTAATGTATCTAGCGGTAACTTTAGTCGATTATTTTTGGGTCCATAGTAGATTCCGAAGGCTTGATCACCGCTGTCGGTTTGAAAAGTTAAATGTTTAGGTTCAGATATGATAGCTTCATTAAAGCAAGCAGGAATTTTTGGTTGAATAGAGGGAGCTTTGATTGCGGTAGTAAGTTGTTTCTTACTCTTGCAGTAGATGCCAGCATAATTTTTTTCATCGGCTGCCAAGTAGAATAGATGTTTTTCAGAGGACACGATGTCGTCTAATGAACCTAACTGTGCATGAATAATTTTTTCTGTTTTTTGTTCGAGGTTAACTAAATGAAGTTTCCACTGACACGATTTGACCACTGAGATAGCGACCTCGCATGAATTTATGACGGCGAAGTTTTTTTTCCCAGTCACCCAAGGGGGACCGCAACAATCTGCTTCAATTTGATAGACATTCTCGCTTTTAAGGTCATTCTGCTCGGAGCTCAAATCACAGCTTCGCAGATTCCAATAGCCAGATTCGTCGCTGAGAAAGAAAAGTTTTTTGCTTGTTACAAAGAAAGGCTGCGTTTTTGAGGAATCACCATTCCCATCTACCTTTTGGACATCATAAAGATGACCTTCATCGGCTATTTTTGCAACTATTAGTTCGGTATTGTCCCATGGCATGTTGGGATGCTGCCAAGCAGTAAATGCTAAATTTTCTCCATCTTCAGAAATATTTGGCGAAGACAAAAAGTCAGATCCTTCAAAAAGTGTGGTTTGGGCTTCTGTACCAGTTGGTAATTCGACCGTATTGAGCGCCAAAGCAATTAATGAGTTTTTTGCTTCGTCCACACTCGTTTTAATAAATCGGTGGTCCTCTCTCACAGCTATTAAACGATTTCGTTTTCTATCGATACTGAGATCAGCATATCGCACTTTGTCGCCATGAGAATCAGTCACCGCGACTGGTGAAGTAAAAGTATTGGATGCTGAAAGGAATGACTGTGAGTAGATCTCTTGATCATTGAAGTTGCAGTAAAAGATATCGTCACCATCTGCGGTGAATGGCCTTCCGCCGTATTCATGGATTTTACTTCGAATGTTAAATCCTTTAGGAGAAACTCTTTTTGTTACAGAGTTGGTATCAGAGTACATTAAGACATTGATATTCCCTTCGCTGGGTTCGGTTATAAGAAAAAGTAATCCATCCTTCCATGCTTGCAGATTAGAAATAGTTTTTTTGCTTTCAAAAATAGACTCTGAATTTATAGGAGAGTCCCAGAGAATTGGTGTTGCGGTCTTCATAATACTAAGAGCCTAAATTGTTGAATGTGTTTTTGAGGGTTTCTTAACCATGCATTTTCCCTCGGGTCGCAGATAGGATAGCACCTAACATACAAAGGCTTCCTGCGATTAAAAAAGAGAGTTCTATTGCCTCCAATAGAGACGGGAAAATTTCTCTTGTTATGAGTTGATCGCCAACTATAAATGACATTGAGAAAGAAACGAGAAAGATACTACTAAGTTGCCCAAGATTTCGGGTTGATGCTGCTGTGCTAGCGGCGAGACCATAATTCTCCCTTGCCACTGAGCTCATTATTGCATTGGTATTTGGAGACGAAAAAAGACTAAAACCGATTCCCACTAAAACCAAAACGGCAATGAAGTAAATGGATACATCAGATGACGCTAAAACACTGAGTGTAAATAGACTGCAACTAGCTATCAACATTCCAAGAGTCGCCAAGAGGCGAGGCTCGATAACATCAGATAGTTTTCCTGAAACTGAAGAAAGAATTGCCATAGTGGCAGGTTGGAGGCTCATTATTAATCCAGCTTGACTCGCTGATAGCTGTTTCAGATCTTGAAGATAAAGGCTAAGTATAACGACATTCGAGTACGTGGCGGAATACATCATGTAGGACGCGAGACAAGATTTAGTCAGCATTTTGTTGTTTCTGAAGATTCGTAAATTCCAGATTGGAAACGAGTGTTTCAGGGAATGACTCACAAACAGTGCGACTGTGATTAAAAAGAGACTTAGGAGTACTAGGCTGTTTGAATTGGGTAGGCTGCTAACACCAAAACAAAGCAGGACTATTGATGCCGTGTAGAGTGAAGCTCCGGTTTTGTCGAACTTAAACTCTTCTAACAGTTTGCTTTCTGAGTCATTTGGAACTTTGTGAAGTAGGACCAAAATTATTAATGCGAGAGGCAAGTGTAGAACGAAGTTAAGCCTCCAACTCAAATATTCCATTATTATTCCACCCAGGGACGGCCCTACAGCGAGCCCTAAATAGACGGCAGAAAGTGTTATCCCGATTGCTTTTCCCCGTTCTTTAGCCGGATAAACCGAGCTCACTAATGCTGTTTGTGTCGCATATAGCATGGCTGCTCCAACTCCTTGAAGAAATCTACCAAGCATTAAGACAGTTCCTGAATTGGCAAACGCGACAAAAATTGAACTAAAAAAGAGAACTAAAATGCCGACTAGGAAAATCTTTTTCTTGCCGAAGACGTCAGCGAGACTTCCAAAAATGAGAACAAACATTACGCTAGCCATTAGGTAAGACATTGGAATCCAAGCTATTTGAGTTGCACTTAAACTGAATTCGTTGGCAACAATCGGGATAGCGACATTAGTTGCAGAGAGCATAACTGGCATGCTAAAAGCGCTTAAACAAACTACGAGTAAAACGGTCGATTTTTCAGATAAGTGTCTTTCACTCATTGCTCTATGTTCTCTGAGTTGATCCTGATTTAGATATGAAGGCTACCTTCTTCTCAGTTATTGATCTAGGGCTTTGTCGATAGAGTCTATGTAAATGTTAATTTGTAACGTTAATGACTTTTCAGGGGTTGAATGGGATACTGCATTGTAAAAGGTAAAGAGTATTTGCTGTTATGAGAACAAGAATCACAGAATCTTTGGGTATTGAGTTTCCAATCGTGCAGGGAGGCATGCAATGGGTGGGGCTGGCTGAAATGGCATCCGCCGTTTCAAATGCGGGAGGTCTTGGCATACTAACCGGTTTAACCCAAACCAGCCCCGCTGAGTTAGTTAACGAAATCGAACGTTGTCGATCGATGACAGCTAAACCATTTGCCGTGAACCTCACGATATTGCCAACCATTAAACCTATACCGTACCAAGATTACGCTCAAGCTATAGTAGATTCTGGAGTAAAAATCGTCGAAACTGCTGGTCGTAACCCTGAACCATTTCTACCACTTTTTAAGAGTGCAGGGATAAAGGTTATTCACAAATGTACTTCTATAAGGCATGCCCTAAAAGCCGAGAAGATAGGCTGTGATATGGTAAGTGTAGATGGTTTTGAGTGTGCGGGTCACCCAGGAGAGGACGATGTAACAAATATGATACTCCTCCCTCTTGCGGCAAAACGACTGAAAATCCCTTTTCTTGCCTCTGGCGGCTTGGGTGATGGTAAGGGCCTTGCTGCAGCTTTAGCAATGGGGGCAGATGGCATTAATATGGGTACAAGATTTATGGTCACCAGAGAAGCGCCAATACATGAAAAAGTGAAGCAAAAAATGGTGGAAGCAACTGAGCTTGATACCTCTTTGATTTATCGGACATTGAGCAACACTGCTCGTGTTTTTAAGAACAGTGTGGCGCAGCAAGTTATAGATATTGAGTCAAGGCCAGGTAAAACCCAATTTGAAGATCTCCAGTCACTAGTGCAAGGTGCTAAAGGTAGAGAGCTTTTTGATACAGGTGATCTTGATAAAGGTATTTGGTCTGCCGGCATGATTGTGGGTCTCATCGATGATATTCCTACTTGTCATGAGCTGATATCCAGGATAGTTGCTGAGGCAGAGGAGATAATTAAGCGGAGATTGATAGAAGCAGTTTCTTAATTGAGGTCGAGAGTAAGAGATTATGGAAGTAAAAGATAAGGTTATTGTTGTCACGGGTGGAGCAAGCGGAATTGGTAAATCATTGTGCGAGCGATTTGCAATGGACGGTGCTCATGCGGTAGTGGCCGCGGATATTGATACAGCTGGGGTTAACTCGACACTATCAAGTATAGAGAACAATACAAATGGATTAGGTTTGCAATGTGACGTTGCTAATGAGGACGCAGTAAAAGACCTGGTTTCCGTTACCCTTAGAGAGTTTGGTCGCATTGATTTGTTTTGCTCTAACGCAGGTATATTTACTGCTGGTGGTGAGGAGGTATCGAATGACCGATGGAAAAATATTTGGGACATTAATGTGATGTCTCATATTTTTGCGGCGAGAGCTGTTTTGCCTAGCATGTTAGAGAGAGGGGAGGGGTACTTATTGAATACTTCCTCGGCCGCAGGTTTGTTAAGTCAGGTAGGATCTGCACCTTACTCAGTTACAAAACACGCCGCGATAGGTTTTGCAGAATGGTTGTCAATTACCTATGGTAATCGAGGAATCAAAGTTTCAGTCCTCTGTCCTCAAGCAGTACGCACTGCTATGACTGCCGGTGGAGATGGAGGAGTTGCGGGCTTAGACGGTATGCTTGAACCAGAGGACTTGGCTACAACGGTGATTGAAGCGTTGGGTAATGAGCAATTTTTAGTCTTGCCGCATCCAGAAGTTCTTACTTATATGCGCAGAAAGACAGATGATTATGATCGCTGGCTCGGGGGTATGAGGCGTTTATATGATAAATTCGCAGAGATTTATAAAAGGCGACAATAATAACTTGAATAACTGAGCTTAGAAGAGGAAACAATGAAAAGATCACAGTGGTATCTTGTCTTGATTGCCAGTATTTTTTGCTCGATGGCTTATGCTCAAGAACGGATTACCTTAGCGGATGGCTCACGTCTTAGTGTGTATATAGTAAAACCAGCGCAGACATTGTCGGAGCCTTCCCCGCTGGTAATTTTAATGGGTGGTGGACCCGGCAACGCTTCCATTTCTAGGGATACATCAATATGGCTGGGTGGGGGATTTGCGGAAAGAGGGTGGATGGTCGCCGTGCCTGTTTCCCCAAATAACCGAGCATTTAGGGGCGATGAGAACAATCGCAAAGTTGAGCAGCTGATTACAGAATTACAAAAAAGAGACGAGATTGCGAATGGTAAAGTTCTACTCGCAGGGATCTCAAATGGGGGTATGTCTGCTTTAGAAATTGCGAGGAGGAACCCGGCTAATTACATGGGGGTAGCTGCAGTGCCCGCCTTGGCAACATCGGTGGTAGATAATCGAGTGCTCGCAGGCTTTCCTGTTTATTTGAGAATAGGTGGGGCGGACCAACTAGGCTGGGCTGAGCGTTTTGATGAGACAGCTGAAGCTCTTACCGAGGCCGGTGTTGACTTAGACGCAGCTATTCTAGATAGCGCTCCACATATGTTTCGTATGAATTGGGAATCTCTGGAACCTTGGTTGGAAAAGGTCTCAGAGTAGTGATTAGTTAGTCTAATTACTTTCCAGAAGCTCTACCCAATTCCCGTCAGGGTCAGCGACTATAGCTATGGTTATTCCCTCTCGGATTACCTTAGCGGGGACCACTACCTTGTGACCACTTTCTATGATTTTGTCTAAAACACCCTCCAGGTTTGGGGTGTGTATTGTCCAGTAGCGATAACCTGTGGCGCCCCGAATACCTCCAGGGGGAGCTTCTGCAGGAGCTGCTGGATCAAGCTCAATTACTTTAATTATACTGTCACCGACTTTGAATCGATTCATGGTTCCGCCGCCGGGCATGGGGATCGAAGCCTCGAGCTCAAGCTCAAGTACTTCACCGTAAAAGGTTTTCATCGCATCAATGTCTTTCGCGATTATTCCGATGTCAATGGCTCGTTTTTGTACTTCGATTCCCATTCTTTGCCTCGCTCTAGTTACTGTGCCGCGCCCATCATAGCTTTGGTTTCTAAGAATTCTTCAAATCCTTCGATTCCCCACTCTCTCCCATTGCCAGACTGTTTGTAGCCACCGAATGGTGCTGAAAAATCTGGCCCAGCACCGTTGATATGAACATTGCCTGTGCGGAGTTTTCGCGCAATTGCCTGAGCATGCTCAGGTTCACCTGATACGTAGCCCGAAAGCCCGTAATCGGTATCGTTAGCTATAGACACCGCATCATCATCGTCTTTATACCCGATAATTGAAAGCACAGGGCCAAAAATTTCTTCGCGAGCTATAGTCATATCGTTTGATACATTTGCAAATATTGTGGGTCTAACAAAATAACCTTCCTCAAGTCCTTCAGGGCGTGCTGGACCGCCAGCAATCAAATCTGCACCCTCATCAATGCCTTTTTGAATCAGTGTTTGAATCTTGTTGAACTGGATTTCACTTACGACAGGACCCAGTCTTGTACTTTCAGCAGAGGGGTCACCGACAACAGATTTAGCTGCAGCTGCCTTTGCCGCATTTATTGCCTCTTCCATTCTGGATTGAGGCACTAACATTCGAGTTGGTGCGTTACAAGATTGTCCGCTGTTACCGAAACAGCCTGCAACTCCACCAGAGACGGCGCGCGCGAAATCTGGAACATCGTTAAGGATTATGTTCGCAGATTTGCCACCCAGCTCCTGAGTAACGCGTTTTATTCCATCAGCAGCTGCTTTCGCTACTTCTCTACCTGCTCGTGTCGAACCTGTAAATGAAACTAAATCAATATCTGGGTGACCGGAAATTGCCGCGCCAACGGTTAGGCCATCTCCATTAACTAAATTGAAAACTCCGGCGGGTAACCCCGATTCAGCAATGATTTCAGTTAATATGTATGCACTAATTGGAGCAATCTCACTTGGTTTCAAAACCATAGTACACCCGGCTGCTAGGGCAGGAGCTACCTTGCAGGCTATTTGATTGAGAGGCCAGTTCCAAGGTGTAATGAATCCGCAGACGCCAGCGGGCTCTTTAACAATTTTAGTTGTACCCCTTATCTCTTCGAACTCAAAATTTTCCAAAATAGACAATACGTTCATAAAATGACCGAGTCCACTTCCAACTTGAGCCGTCTTTGACAGTCCCATTGGGGCTCCCATCTCTGATGAAATAGCGGTGGCCATTTCATCGCTGCGGGATTTCAGTCCGCCAACGATGTTACTAATTATTTCTTTTCTTTCCTCGATACTGGAATTAGACCAGGAATCAAAAGCTGATTTTGCGGCTTTTGCTGCGCTGTTGACGTCGTCCGCATTTCCTAAACTGATGGTCGCAAAAGCTTTTTCAGTTGCAGGATTAATTACATCAAGTGTTGATCTGCCAGCAGGCTCGATCCATTTACCGTTGATAAAAAATTTGTTGTAAGCCGCGCTCATTTTCTACTCCTAACTTTATCAAAACCAAGAAACTCTGGAGGCAAGTTTACAACATAATTATGCGCCTCCCTCTTCGGGGCATGAAGTATAACCGACAAATGCCCTTATTCTGAATAGCTTGCTTAATTAAGATTTAACAATCATGACCTTTGAAACAGGCGAGTACGATATGATCGGAATTCTTAGAGGTATTCAACATTGTTTCTTTTAGATAATACCGAGAAGTGCATTGATAGCAGCATCAAATTGTGGATCTCCGCGCTCTGTATTTTCATATGGAAATGGGACTAATTGCTCGGGAATAATCGCACTGTCTCTAAAAGGTTGATCGTCAACATAAAACTCCTCTCCATCAATTAAATCTTCAAATAAGTATTCGCCAATTTCTCCACGTGTTGCCTCGCCTAAAGTGATAACTCTTTGTAGCTTTTTCAGCTGATAAGCAAATAACTCGGTTCCGCCTCGAGTGTCCCGATTTAACAAGACTGCGATTGGTTTGCGATAGGGAGTAGTCTCGGAGGGGAGTGAATTCTCTGCAAATTGCGTATAACTGTATTTTTCGAGTGAGGATGTAAAATAATTGTCTCGAGTTGGAAACACTAGATCGAGATGCTGAGGGTCTAAGAAACCTAAGCTATTTCGAAAATCAAAAATTATGCCATCCGTACCGCTAAGTTCTCTGAGTAAAGCTCGATAGTTGATAATATCTGCTGTGGCACGACTCAAGGCCCAAAACCTAATATACCCGATTGTCTTATTGCCGGCCGAGAATTGAAGTACTGAGTTTGCCGTTGCCGACCTATAGCTGTTGTATAAATTTTCGAAAACTGGAATCACAGAGAGTTCCATTGAATCATTTGCTCTGGATAAAACGAGAATATACTCCTCACGTTTAGGTAGGAAGTTTCCATTCGTATCCCTCTCAGAATTAAAAGATTCGATTGGATGAAAAGGATTACCATCTGCCATCTCAATTATATCGCCTCTACGAATGTCGACGGCATGGGCCGGATAGCTTTCAAGTACCGCCGTGACCAAATATCCATTTGAGACTTCTACCGCTTCGATTCCTATGTGATTTAGAACCACTCGCTCGGCGTTGATATTTGCATGGAATGCTTGTTTTAAAAGTTGTTCTAAGGTGCTGTTAGGCGATAGTTGTGCTGCTGCGTTTCCAATTGCAAGACTGAACAATAGAATTAAATAGAGAACTTTCATTCTTAACTCGCTAACTTTAGCGCCCGTTTTGCTGACGGCCTTTCATAATGCTGGTTTCTCAGGTCCACATATCTTTGAGGGACGTCAAATTCAAATCTTATTGCCCAATTAAAGGTATGGGCTAGCAAAATATCAGCAATACTAAATTTTTCACCGATAGCATATTCGGTGCTGCTTAAAAGGTGATCTAGTGTAGAAACAGCCTTTGTAAATTCGAATTTGGCAGTGTCGAGCATTGCTGTTATTTGATATTGTTCTGGAAGAGCGAATGTGTGTTTACCTTTACTCCAAAGAGGTTGCTCAAGCTCAGCTAAGACAAAGGCTACGAGTTCATCATGCTTAGCTTGCATCTTTAAATCCCCAATGGGAAGCAAACCAGATTCTGGGGCACTGCGTCCTATGTGGTTAAGTATGGCGACACTTTCCGTCAATATCATTTCACCATCAGTTAGACTTGGCACTTTTCCTTGTGAATTAATGGAGAGGTAAGCCGGATTTTGAGCACTATCTGGATCCTCTTTGTTAATCCGTAATTTGATTGGTATATACTCATACTGTAATCCACTTTCCTCCAGAGCCCAGAGACACCTGAATGATCTGGATTGTTGCATACCGTAGAGTTTCATAAACGATCCTAACCCTTAAAACAAAAATGGTGCAGCTCACAACTAGCTGCACCATCGTATTAACTGGAGGTCGACCAGTTTCGTACTTAGTCTATCGCAAAACAATAAAAATAGCCGTTTCCTCCAGTTCCAACCAAATCCTCTTGGCTACAACCGCGGGAGCCGTGAGCGCTATTCCAAGAAGTAGGATTCTGACCACCACCTGTTCTATCAAAGTGGCCTACGTTAGCTGAACCTGATCCGTTGCTTGTCCAGTTGTTACACGTATGGTTGGCGCCATCATCCAATGTACGGCCATCTAATGTTGAACCAGTTAAAATATCATGTTGATTTGGAGTATCCCCTCGACCTAAAACAGTATCACCATTTTCAGTTAGAGAAACTTGCTTGTTTAGATTATTGTTTGGACCATGCAAGACGTTTAGGTTCGACGCTGCTTCAACTCCATCTGCATTATACCAGGGGCCAAAACCAATGCGTTCTCTAGCATTGATTGCCGGAGAACTATCCGTAGCATGAGCGCTAAGGTATGCGTGCCACGTCTTTCCTCTTGACCCTGCCGCCTCTGCTAGAGAAGCACAATGCGCATCTGCTCCCGCTAAACCTCCTAGATTAGCGCCATCACCGGAGCCCACGCTTGTGATAAAAAAGCTCATCTCGTTTTGTTGAGAATTGACAGTTGAAAAAGCAAAAGCAACTGTCACGAACGCTACTGATGTAAAAGCTAAAGTTTTTTTCATTTTTTTCTCCCTTAAGTTTTCATTTTTTAGTCTGCCAAAGCAAGGGCAGTTAAGGTGCTCCCCGTCTGGAGAATAACATACTGCTTACCCTCATGAACCCAAGAGCTCATGCCATATCTAGTGCCAGATGGAACCTCCACTTTTGCGAGTTCTTCACCAGTGTCTTTGTCTAATGCATATAAATGCGGAGTGCCGTCACTAGCTACGTTGCTGTAGATTAGCATATTGCCCGTGGCGACCATTTGGCCAACCGCTCCAGATCCTGTATTTCCAATTTCTATTCCGCTCAGCTCGGGCAGATTTTTCACTCGATCTGGTGTATGGCCGGCGGGCTTCATCCAGAGATGCTCACCCGTGTTTAAATCAATTGCTGTTATGCGACTGTAGGGTGGTTTCCACAGCGGTAAACCAGCTGGGTGACGCGGGGAGGGGCCTCCGCTGGCGGCTGCGAAACGAGATAGTGTCACTCCCGTCGGCTCGTCATAGTAAGTATCCGCTTCCTCTCCAGAGACAAGACGCCGAGAAGAACAACTATAGCGAGACATAATGTACATCACACCAGATTCAGGATCTGCGACGGGCGGGTGAGTAATGTTTACGGCACCTGAAGGACACATTAAGGCTGCTTGCTTGCCTGAAGGATCATTTGCTCGCATGGGAGGATTAAATAGTGGGCCCATTTGAAATTCTGCAACGGCTTGAAGAGCTTGTCTTTTTAGTTCGGGAGTAAAATCTACAAGAAGTTCCTCGCCAGATCCCGTGTACTCGAAGGCTGCCGGCTTAGTTGGTATTGGTTGTGTTGCTGATAGTTGCTCTCCCGGCACGGTTGAAGCTGGCATTGCAACTTCTTCTATGGGCCAGATTGGCTCTCCTGTTTCTCTATTGAACACATAGACATATCCCTGTTTGGTAGCTTGCGCAACGATGGGGCCAGCATCGGTGTCTAGTAAAATGGGTGCTGTGGGCGTATCAAAATTCCAAATATCATGATGAACCATTTGGAAGTGCCATACCCGCTCACCTGTTCTGGCATCAAGGGAAATCAAGCTAGTGCCATACAGGTTATCTCCTGGATGATGGCCTCCATAGTAGTCGATTGTGACACCGTTGGTAGGAATAAAAACCTGTCCCAATTCTTGATCCGCAGAGATCGGGGCCCAAGAAGAAATATCACCGGTATACTGCCATGAGTCATTTTCCCAAGTTTCGTGTCCGTATTCCCCAGGTTGCGGGATTACATTAAACTTCCACAGGAAATCTCCACTTTTGGCGTCGTAACCAAGTATGTCTCCTGGGACGTTCTCGATACGTGACTGGTGGTAGCCTTGTTCCGCTGAATTGCCAACTATCACTACGTCATTAACGATAATTGGAGGAGAAGAGGAGGTAATGTATCCCCTTTCAAGGGGTATGCCTTCGTAGGGGTCGTAAGGATGACCTAAATCTTTTAAGAGGTCGACAACTCCAGTATCTGGAAATCCTTCAATGGGAACCCTCTCTCCGAAACCTTCCAAGGGTCGCCCTGTTTCAGCGTCCAGTGCAGTCAAGAAAAATCCTGGAGAAATGATATAGATTACATCTCGACCGTCGATATTTGCGTAACCTACCCCTTTGCCATAGTCAGCACGCATCGAGTAATCCCAGCGGCCTGTATCGGGCTCTCGGTAAGACCAAATTGTGGTACCTGACTTTGGGTCAATAGCAACGACATGTCGTCTTGCTCCAGCTACAGTATATAGTCGGCCGTTGATATAGCTTGGCGTGGAACGACCGCTTTGCGCCTCAAAACTGGCTCCATCCCAGGTCCAAGCAACCTCAAGATCTCCAAAATTCTGCGGAGTAATTTGAGTAGCTTGGGTCGAACGTGTGTGAGCAAAATCATTGCCGAGCGTAGTCCATTCCACAGTGTTTTGTGCAACCAATGAACCAGTGAGACAGAGGCCAGCGCTCAAGGTTATAAGATAATTAGCTACTTTTGTTGCGGAAATAGAGAACTGTTTGTTTCTTATCATTATCAGTACTCCCATCATGATTTAGCCGAATCCTATTAATAGGTCAGCCTTTTTCGTAAATTTAGTCTGGAGGTTAACTCAGCTAGCGGTTCTTGTCATGTCGATAAAACTACGGAATTTAATTGAATTATGAATAATTGCCGTCGATTATTATTATTTGACTTTCAGAGCCTCAAAATAGCTTGTGTCACTGACGATGCAAGCGCACACCCGAGATTCATGGATCTAAGACTAGTTCTAATAAAAATCTAGGAGCCAATTCGAAAATAAGTATTTAGGTTTCTATCTTGATTGCCTATGATTTAGGGCTGATTACATTAAAGTTCTGTCGCAGGAGGATGCCAAAATGATTACTAAAATTTATAAAAATTTCCTAATGATGAGTTTTTGTCTGCCCCTAGTTTTGCAAAGCTTGCCCGCTATTGGGCAAGATGATCTCAATTTAGAGGAGGTAAATGGGTTGTTTGAAACCCTGTCGAATTGGGGTAGATGGGGGGCTGACGATCAAATGGGTACGGTGAATCATATAACGCCTGAGATAAGAATTGCGGCTGCGGGACTCGTGGAGACAGGAGTATCAGTCTCAATGGCTCATGAAATTCTCACCGAAGAGGCGGCAGACAACGGAAATCCCTATGATCATCGAATGACGTCGGTAGGCTCGAGTCCAGGTCCTTGGTCGGGAGATTTTTTGGGTGTTAGCTATCATGGATATGCTCACTCGCATCTCGATGCTCTTTGTCATAGGTTCCAGTTTGGCACAATGTATAATGGCTACTCTGAGGAGGAGGTCACGGAGGAAGGTTGTGCTCAGTTGGCGATTACCTCGTTCGAGCATGGAATTTTTAGTCGGGGAATTATCATGGATTTTCCGAGACTCAAAGGCGTAGACTGGTTGGAAAATGGCACCGCTATTACTCCTGAATGGCTTGATGAGTGGGAGGAGGAACACGGTATTACCATTGGTAAAGGTGATGTTGTATTGATAAGGACGGGACGATGGTCTCGCCGCGAGTCGGTTGGTCCTTGGGATCTTTCAAAGGATTCGGCAGGCTTACATGCTTCATCGGTTGCGTGGCTTAAAGAGCGCGATGTATCCATCGTTGGAAGTGACAGCGCTTTGGACGTTAGACCATCTGGTGTGCCAAATTTTCCCCAACCGGTGCATGCTTTGGTACTGGTAGCCTTAGGGATGCCGATTTTGGATAATCTAGACCTCAAGGCCGTCGCAGAGGAAGCTGTTGTTCATGAAAGAGCTGCGTTTCTGTTCACCACCGCGCCGCTCCGAGTAGGTGGGGGTACCGGTTCGCCGTTGAATCCGATAGCAACCTTTTAAATTTTTTTGGTTAATTGTTATCAGAGTGACTCCTATTAAAATAAAGAAGAAAAATTTTGTATCTCTTTTGAAGATTTCGAGCCTCTCTCTTCATTTTTTTATTAGCTCAGATCTTTTTGCTCAGACTGGTGACATTGAGGAAGAATTGGCAGAAATTTCTGAGCAGAGGATCAAAGAGATAAATCAGGAAATTGAAACTAGGCGGGCGGGAATTGAAAAAATTCAGTCTAATGTAGGTATCTATGATCAGTCTCTTATTGAAGCCTACTGGAGTCTTGCCGAGCTTCATAGAGAACTCGACGACTATGAGAGTGCCTCTGACATTTTGTTAGACGCCCTTCAGATTGCTCGAATAAATTTGGGTCTGTATAGTGCGGAGCAAATTCAACTCCTACGACTGCTTATAGAAAATCAGATAAAGGTTCAAGATTGGCGTTCGGCAGATGATTTCTATGAGTTAGAGTATTTAATTTCGAGCAGGACTTTTTCTTCGCGAGATACTGAATATCTGGATACGCTTCGGTTCTACGGTGCGTGGAAGTTGCGAGTAATTCAAGAGAATTTGTTTAATCTATCAGGGCAGTCCCTGATACTCACAGCGGGGGAAATAAGTAGTTTTTATAGTCGAGTTATTTCAAAGGCGGAACAAGAAACGGATTTGCAGAATAAGAACATGTTAGATGTACTTTACGCAAAAACTCAAGTTGATATGACGCTCGCTCGCTATGTCGCATCAATGCCCTATACAAGTTTCCAAGGTACCGCGAGCCCATTCATCAATCAGACTAGATGCAGAAATATGCGAAACCCGCAAGGCCAAGTAGTCCGGCAGTGTTACTCAGTTCAAGTTGAGAATCCTCGGTACCGCCAGTCTCAGAGGGAGGCCAAGCGCTTCGCTCTGAGTCGACATACTAGAGCCGTATCCCGATCGATTGGCAAGCTTGAGAGTATAAGGAATAACAGCACTGATCTAACCAAGGGCGAAAAACAAAATATAGACACACAAATTAGCCTTCTGGTCATCGAATCAGAGCGGCTTCTCCGAGGCTCGGAAAAGCCTTTTTTGTTCTAAAATAGAGCGTATTTTTGATAAAAAACATTTATACTGCTGTTAGGCCGAAGTCGATTAGATTTTGGCGGAAATTTTTACCCTACAAAAGGTAAGAAGAAATCGGTTGGCCCAAATGTTTGAGGAGGTCGATCTAAAAATGTTTACTGGAGGAGATTATGTCTCAATTTGCCAATAGACTGCCTCGAGTCTTACTGCCCTTTTTGGTAGCAGTTATGGCTCTAGGAAGTCAGTTCGCTGCAGCTCTTGAAGTAGGTGATAAAGCGCCTGATTTTAGTTTGCAGGGTTCAGATGGGGAAACCTATTCCCTATCTCAGTTTGCAGGGGATAAGCCTGTAGTCATTGCTTTTTTCCCAAAAGCATTTACTGGTGGCTGAACTATGCAATGTAAAGCGCTGCGTGACAGTGCAAGAGAGATTCAAGGTTTTGATGTTGCATATTTTATGGCCAGTGTAGATACGCTGGAGGACAATACAGCTTTTGCTGCAGAGCATGAAGCAAACTTTCCGATCCTGTCTGATCCAACCAAGGAGATGGCTGGAGAATATGATGTTTTAATGGCGGCTGGATTTGCTAGCCGTTGGACTTTTTACATAGATTCAGATGGCACTATTCTGAAAATTGATAAAGAGACCAACCCTGCAACGGCGGGCCGAGATTTAGTAGCTAATATGGAATCGTTGGGTTTCGAAAAAATATAGCTATTGATAGTTCAAGTATTGTCAAAAACCCGCATGTGAAAGCATGCGGGTTTTTGTTTGGTTTCTAGAATCGCTAGCTTACCCAAATTAGCTTATATTTGAAGCTCAGAACTTCCCTGCGCTTGTTAGAAAGGCGTTTTCTCTTAAAAGTGTCCGAAACCTGCCACAAAGTGGCTTCATTAAGATTAGTTGCTTGAGTTAGTTGTCGCACCTGTAGGCGCTATGCAAAAATACGTGTTCTAAAAGTATATTTGGGGGGTAGATAAAAAATGACAAAGTCGGGACTTTTCGTCATTGCTGCGGTTGCTATTCTAACGCTTTTATCTTTGGTCTATTTTGCGCTGACGGTAGACTCTCCTGAGGGAACGACGACATTAGTTATTGAGCCTCCTGTTAGTGTTGTCGAAAACTCACCAGCGCCTTCGCCCTCTCCCGCACCTTCAACCCAACCCAATAGCCCACTGCCGCAGATCCGGTTGCAGCCCCAGCAGGCGCCAGCCTCTGTAGCTCTATCAGAACCAGAAATTGCGACGCTTCCAGAAGAGGTGGAGCCGGTGGAACTGGCACCCGAGCCTGAACTTAACGAAGATGAGACAAACGTTATCGAGTTGCCTACCTTAACGGACTCGGACCCCTTTGTTTTTGAGACCCTTCAAACGCTTCAAAATGGTATGGCTTTAGTGAATGCACTCGCTGAGGACCAAATTGTCCGTAAATTTGTTGTTTTTGTTGAAAATATCAGCCGCGGAGAGTTTCCTCAAACCGGTCTTCCCTATAAGGGTCTAGGACAAGAGATGCCAGTTAGTGAGATAGATGACAATCTTTTTGTTATGGATCAAGTTGCACATTCAAGGTTTGACCAAGTGGTAAGTACTTTCGTTGAAACTGATACAGATTCTGCTGTAATTATCTATCAAATGCTTTCGCCATTGTTTCAACAGGCCTATGCAGAGATTGGGTTTCGAAATGTAAGCTTTGATGAAACGCTCCGAGCAGCAATAAATAATGTATTGCGCACCACTAACATGGAGGGCCCATACCAGCTAGTCAAGCCTTCAGTGATGTATCTCTATGCTGACTCGAGTGTTGAAAATCTAGCGGAAGTTCACAAACAACTTTTACGTATTGGGCCCGACAACACGTCAGCCTTGAAAGCTAAGTTGAGAGAATTTTTGACAAAACTCTAGACAGATTTTGCGATAAATCCTACTGAGACTAATTATGTTAAACATCCCCTCGTCTATTGTCGGTACAGATTGGTTAGAGAAAGAAATTGGTGCATCAGACTTGGTTCTTCTTGATTCATCAGTCCCACCAGTGGTGCCAGGTTACTTTTCAGTGAACTGTGACGGACAGTTCTCGGTCATACCAGGAGCACGACGCTTCGATTATGACAAGGTGGTTTGTAAACCGAATTCATCCTTGCCTCACATGATGCCGGAACAAGACTTGTTTGAGGAGGAGGTAAGAAAGCTGGGTATTAACACGACAAGCACAGTTATCGTTTATGATGATGTAGGCTTATATGCGAGCCCCAGAGCCTGGTGGATGTTCAGAGCCATGGGTCATGATCGGGTTGCCGTCCTTGATGGGGGTCTCCCTAAGTGGCTTTCAGAAAACAGAATCGTATCGGAAAAATTTTCAGAGGGTTCCATTGGGAATTTTGTTGCCGAGTTAAGAAAGGATTTATTCTGTGATTTTGAGGTGGTCTTGGAAGGATTGGATAGTCCAAATTGTGCAGTGCTGGACGCGCGTTCGGAACGCCGCTTTAAAGGACTGGATCCAGAACCTAGGCCCGGAGTTCGTTGTGGGCACATGCCGAATGCCAAAAATCTCCCTTTTCCAGAGGTTTTAAATGGTGGTCTTTTGAAATCAGTGTCAGAGTTGCAAGAGATTTTTATCAACCTGAGCTTAGACCACCAAGATGCAATAATTACCTCTTGTGGCTCGGGTATCACCGCCTGCATTCTTACGCTGGCAGCCGACGTAGCTGGTTTTAGTAAGCTATCAGTCTACGACGGCAGCTGGGCTGAATGGGGTTTACCGGGCAAACTTCCGGTGGTTTCCGATTTAACAAATAACGCTTAAAGTCCCAGATAGTTTCTTCTGACGATCTGCTTACCTTCTGGTGGGCGAATCGATGATCACTGGTTGCGGAATTTGCGTTGTGATTACCGGTCCCATCCCCATTATCTGAACGATAACTTCTTCATCCTTTGCCATGTCGTAATGATGGCCCTCGGGTGGCTGATAAATAAAAGTGCCCTCGGCGACAGGCATCATATCGACGGGATTGTAAACATCTGATTTGGGTCCCCAAGACGTGTGCCAGGTGCCTTTGATCACTGTTATGTATCGAGCTGTGCTATGAAAATGAGGCCTACTCCCAGAACCAGGAGTAAATGTGATTCTCATAACATAAAGACCCGGTTGGGAAGGGTCCCCATAGATTACCTCGCTCCGCGCACCGTCAGTGAAGAGGTCCTCCGGCTGCGCGATGATGAAGCCTAAGTCATCAGGTTCAACACTTACGGTTATGGTTGAGATTACACTTAGGAGCACCATTGAGAAAAGGGTCGATAGATAAGATTTAGGGGATTTCATTGTTTTTCCTCTCATTATATTCGTATTCCACTTTTAAGATTAACCTGAAATTGCTTCGAGTCATAGGTTTGTAAGTTCTAAAAAAGAGTAAACCTATTAGAATAAAAGGTCGAAAAACTGGTGCTTATGTACCATCGGTGTATGCTTTTGTTGATTGAATAGCCTTTATCTTGCCCAGGGAATAAGATTTGAACTTACTTTCTACTGGCACAAAGGCTAGGAGCACTGATAAGCTCTCGTTCTATTGCACCGGTTTTACGTTCCGGCTAGTACTGAGATTTATAATGAATGATTCTCCACACAGATGCGTTATCGTTGCGCTTTATTGTTTTACCAAATTTACGAATTACCGAACCTTTAAGGAGCCCTTATTAGAGCGAATGCTGTCGCACGATGTTCGTGGGACTTTGCTTCTTGCGAAGGAGGGTATTAATGGCACAATTGCCGGCTCTAGGGGAGGAATCGACAGAATCATAGCTTGGATTAAACAAGACGATCTTTTTAAAGATATAGAGGTTAAAGAATCGCATTCTGCATCAAACCCCTTCTACCGAAGTAAAGTTAAAGTTAAAAAAGAGATCGTGACAATGGGTGTTGAGGGGATAGATCCCACTCACAGCGCTGGTACTTATGTTGATCCTGAAAAATGGAACTCTCTAATAAATGATCCGGAAGTCTTGTTATTGGATACCCGAAATGAATATGAGATCGAAATTGGTACTTTTCAAAATGCAATCAATCCTAAGACCAGTTCTTTTAGAGAATTCCCAGAATATGTTGAGAAAAATCTAGACCCTAGCAAACATAAAAAGATAGCTATGTTTTGTACTGGGGGGATCCGTTGCGAAAAATCAACCGCTTTTCTTAAACAAAAAGGTTTTAAGGATGTTTATCACCTGAAGGGTGGCATATTGAAGTATCTTGAAAACGTTGCGGAAGAAGAGTCAAAGTGGAAGGGCGAATGCTTTGTTTTTGATAATCGCGTAGCTGTTAACCACAAGTTGGAAAGGGGATCATATGATCAATGCCATGCCTGCCGGATGCCCATTACTGAAGCAGATAAGAAAAAAAAGGAATATGTAAAGGGCGTGAGCTGCCACTTCTGTTGGGGCAAGCATTCGAAAGAGCAGATTGATCGTTTTTCGGAGAGAGAGAAGCAAATGCGACTGGCGGGCAAACGGGGCGAGCCCCACATTGGGCAGCCCATGCAAGCTACAATCAAGAGGCGAAAGCTTGAAAAAGTCAGTAGTAAGGAGATGCAACGTAGCGCGAATAAGAGGAAGTCACAGCAATGAAGTTAACGGTAGCCTTAATCGAATTTTATTGGGTGGGGGCCGATGGATAACCCCCCCCTTAGCCCCTTCGCTGCTTTTTTAGGAATTTCCATTGACGAATTTTCCGAGGGTAGAGTGCTGTGCTCTGTTAATCTTTGTGATCATCATGTAAATAATGGTGGAAGAGTCCACGGTGGAGTCCTCGCTTCACTTGCCGATACAGCGGCAGGGGCGGCAGTCAGAACAGTAAGACCAAGCGGCACAATCACAGCAACAACCGATCTAAGTATCTCTTTTATTCGCCCACCCACGAGCAATCGGTTAATAGCTATTGCAGAAGTCATTCATTCCGGAAAGAGGCTTTATAGGGTCGAGATAGCGATCTTCTGTAACGAAAAAATGGTGGCAAAAACTAATGCAACTTTTATGCTTATAGAAAAGCTAAAATAATCAACCTTATGGAAGGTAAAATTCAAACCAGAGAATCCCTGTGTTTGATTGACTTGTCGAATGATATAACCAACGAGCTAAGTTAATTTTGATGATTCAATTAATTTGTCTGTATTGTTATAGTCCGTTGTTCAAAAAGGTTCTCTAGTTTTAAACTCTGACATCTAAGCGGTGGAACATATGGTTAAAAAGAGTTTCTTAAATAAGCAAGGTAATCGTCGGGAATTTTTGGAACAAACTGTTAAGGGAGCAGCATTTCTAATTGTTCCCAGACACGTACTTGGGGGATCTGCCTATATCGCACCTAGTGACAAATTGAATATTGCTGCGGTTGGTGCTGGCGGGCGAGGACGATCAAATATCCAGGCCTGCTCACATGAAAATATTTATGCGCTTTGTGACATTGATGACAGAGAGATTGCACAGACACTGAGAGAAGATTGGGCTGGAGCTTTTCGCAGCAAGACGAAGACCTATCGTGATTACCGGGAAATGCTTAGCGAGGAGCCCGAAATAGATGCACTCATAATAAGCACACCTGACCACATGCACACGCCTATTGCCTCTAGCGCGATGGATCTTGGTAAACACTTATACATTGAAAAGCCTTTATGTCATACGGTAGCTGAGGCCCGATTCTTAGCTAGGCGTGCAAAAGAAACTAACATTGTGTCTCAGATGGGCAATCAAGGCCACGCTGAAGAGGGGGCGAGATTGATCAACGAATGGGTTGCCGATGGAATTCTTGGAACCGTTCGAGAGGTCCATTGTTGGACGAACCGACCTGTTTGGCCTCAAGGAATCGCGAGGCCTGGCGGGGAAGACTCCGTGCCTGCGAGTGTAGACTGGGATCTATGGTTGGGGGCCGCACCATATCGTCCGTACCTAGAGGACAGATACCATCGGTTTAACTGGCGCGGTTGGCTGGATTTTGGGACCGGAGTTGTAGGGGATATGGGAGCCCATATAATTGATCATCCCTACTGGGCTCTTGATCTTGATCTGCCAGTGCAAATCACTGCCAGCTCGAGTCGTTTTGGCGATGGCATGGAGACTTTTCCAATTGCCTCTAAGATACACTTTCGATTTCCAGAGAAAGGCAGTCGACCAGCGGTGGACTTGACTTGGTATGATGGAGGACTTCTGCCAGAGAGGCCTGAGATTCTTGAACAAGGCCGAATGATGGGTAATCGAGACGGGGGCGTTTTGATAGTAGGTGAAAAAAACACTCTCATGCACAACGTATATGGCCGAGAGCCGTGCTTGATCCCTGATGCTGTCCACCAGGATTATCAGCAGCCGGCGAAGACTCTGGCTAGGTCTCCAGGAATATATCAAGAGTGGATAGATGCAATAAAGGACAGGAGCAAGACCACCACGTCTCACTTCGAATATTCGGGTCAACTTTCTGAAACTATGTTGCTTGGCAACATAGCGGCTATGCGAGCTGGCGAGAACAAGATTCTGGAATACGATGGAGCGAATATGAGGTTCAAAAACGATGAGGGAGCTAACCAGTATTTAGATAAGGATTACAGGCGCGGATTCTCCCTATAGAACTTTAAATCGATAGAAGAGGAGTCTTATTGGTCAAAAGATGATTTCTTTACGAGATCATCTGGCTGCTCGTCCAAGGTATCTTTGAAAAGTCTGTTCTACGAAGTCATCAACTCCGGGCACAAACAATACGGCAAGCACAGTAAGAACAAGAATTGTGGCGATGCTGATATAAAAACGCTTCATGGTAGTCCCTCTGTTTTAGTTCACTGGTTGGGCTTCAAATAACCATACATCCCCGGCCTCAATTGCATCTCGAGTTGTCCTGGAAGGGTATTTTTCAGTGATAGCGTTTGCTATTCCCGTTAATTCATCACCCGATTTAATCCGGGTAAGTTCCCTCTCATAGCGAACTCCATTGATGCGAATTAGAGCCTTACCATTGCGTTCAGCCTGCACTGGCCACTGTTTCCAGAGCCTGCCTACCGTTGTTCCCATGTATCCAGACCATACATATAACTTGGAGTTATGCTCGACAGTCCAGATTACTCTTGACGTTGGTGGGTCAATAAGTTGCATTTCGATAGTGGGTATATCATTAACAAAACTCCAATCTGGCTCTGGTCCAGAATACAAATCTCCAGACTCAAGAGGTCCACCCGAAAAGACACGATTTGGTCCATCTGAAAATCGTTGCTTAACTGCTGCGGTCGATACGGCGGTGACTGGTATTAGAAGTAAACAGAGAAATATGATTAAGCCATTTTTTATTCGTGACATGCAATTACCTTGAAATGTTGTTGTTAATGAACTTTCCAACTATTTCTTAAGGCCTCCCTAAGATTCCGTATCAGTAGATTATAAATTCTAATAGGTTATTGTCTGGATCGCGAGTGTAAATACTGGTTCCCTCTGTGCTCCCTTCATTCATGCCCCCTGTTCTGCGCACAGGGCCCAACTCAATTTCAGCGCCGGCAGCTTCAAGTACTTGTGCTAATCTCTCTTGGGCTCCGTCCCACACAAAACAAATATCACCCGAGCCTGGCAGGGCGGTGTGGCCACGAAGCGTGAACTCCTTATCATTCCATAAGTCAGGTAGGTGGAAGTTAATCTTATTATTACCGAACACGACGGCTTTTATTTGGCCCTGATCTAGTACTTTGCAGCCTAAGGCTTCATAGAATGTAATCATTGACTCAACATTTTCCATTGGTACGGCTATGTGATCAAAAGCTTTTAACATTTTCTTAATCCAAAAAAAAAGGGTGATACGTAATATCACCCTTTTTCATACTTATTTCTAGTTAAGAAATGAGTATCGTACGGCTTAACTAGAAGTTATAGTCAACCCGTCCGTAGTAGAAGGCTCCCTGCCAGTCAACATACGAGCCAGACGAGTATGTTCGTCCGCAACAGAAGTCGCCGATTGCATCCTTTTCTGGATACTCGTCGCCAACATTACGGCCTCCGACAGTAACACGCCAGGATTCGTTGAAGCTGTAAGCAGCCTCTAAATCAATGAACCAAGTCGCATCATACTTCTGGATGTTTGGCCAAGGGTTTCTGTTGGAGTTTTCCCACTCGCCGTAATAGCTCGCTCTAGCAAGCAACCGAAGGTTGTTGATGTCATGAGTAATGGTTCCGACACCGCGCCAGTCAGACAAGTTGTTCTCAAAATCAAACTCATCCTCGACATTAAGGTAAGCACTAGGATCTGAGTCAAATTCTGTCTTGTTGTAGTTAATCGCAACCATGACGTTTGTTACTTCAGTCAGCGGATAAGTACCGACTATGTCAACGCCTTTTGTAGTAGTGTCAAAAGCATTAGCAAAGTATAAAACACCGCCGATGGAGTTCGCACCTGCTACGCCCGCTGCGTCCAGTTTCAAAAAGTTTTGATAAGCATCTCCTGATGTTGGATCAGTAGATACATCGCGTGTAGAGACCGCGTTAGTTCTATCTTCGATATCGATCAAGTACGCGTCAACCGTCAGATCTAAATCTCCGATACTTGCTACAAAGCCTAAGGTGAAGTTATCCGACTTCTCTGGCTGGAGAGGGCTCGCTCCCAATGCTTGGGCAACAGGGCCGCCCGCTGGGAAAAGACCAGTCGCAACCGGAAAACCGTTTGGTAGTCGGGTGGACACGTTAGTTGTACCCTGCTGGCCAGGCGTTGGAGCCCGGAAAGCAGTACCGATGGATCCGCGTAAGCCCATGTTGTCAGTTAAATCTAACTGCGCCGCAAGCTTATAGGTTACTTCAGAGTCGAAGTCATCGTAATCTTCGTATCTGATCGCTCCTTGCAGGAATAATGAGTCTGTAACATCCTTACTCGCATCGGCATACAGCGCATACGAGCTTCGCTCATACTTGTCAGAAAACTGCGGAGAGTAACCTGGGAATCCATTTGATCCCACGCCGACAACTGTGTAGACAGGGTCATCTGAGTCTGCGCAGTTCAGGGTTGACCCATTAGCTATTACGGCTGACCCAGCCGCAGTAGGTGAGTTTCCGTCACAAAATCCAAATGGATCTGAAAGAGAGTGAGGGCCAGCTGCATAGGAATTAGGCTCGCCTTGAACCACCTCGTATGCCTCGTCTAGATACGTGGCACCGAAAGCAAGGAGGACTTCGTTTTCCATTTCATAAGTGAAATCTGCTTGGAATTGAGTCTCCTCGTTAATTAGGTCGCCAGGTCGAAAGCTCTTCTGGGAAGCTCTACCCTGCGAAGGGTTAATTGTGTTAGCCAGTGTATACTGGATCTCATTTTCCCCATGACGAGCGCTGAAATCGTAAGTCAAGCCGTTGTTCCACTCGCCTCGGATTCCGCCAACGATGGACATATCTTCTTGCTCACCAAAAAACCTAGGAGTAAAGCCTCCAGGGTATTTTTCCAGTGGGTCATATAAGCCGCCGTCCTGCTCTCTAAGTAGCTCAATCGTGCCATTTCTTGGGTATCGATAGAAGAAGCTACCATCTGACTCGCTGTCCATGTAGCTACCGAATGCGTAGGCTTCAGTATCGTCGTCGATCTGATAACCAGCATTGAAGAACAAGGATAATCTCTCTGCGTCTGGCTCACCCCAGGGTTGGACAACATTTCCAAAACCTGTATTGGCAGCTGGAACACCGGCTTGATAAGTGGGATCTTCAGTAAACTTAGTATAAGAAGCGTTGGGGTTGTAGCCAGGTAGTTTTGGATCGACACAGAACCAGGAATTACAATACTGCTCGCCGCGGCTCGTGGCATCCTGTTCGAACCATTCGCCGGAGATGCTCAAGAAACCGTCGTCCCCAAGAGGAAGACCAATGTTTCCATTAACGGTCATGCTTTCTCCATCACCCTCAGAGTATTCGCCCTGCTGAATGCTGAGGCTTCCACCATCGTTATTTTCTTTCAGCTGGAAGTTAATTACGCCCGCTATAGCATCAGAGCCATATTGTGCTGAAGCTCCGTCACGCAATACTTCTACACTGCCAATTGCAGCTGCAGGAATAGTGGCCAAGTCTTGGTTTTGCGTGCCAGATCCACCAATTGAAACCAGAGACGCGCGGTGGCGACGCTTTGAGTTTATCATCACCAATGTCTTATCAGTTGGTAGGCCCCGTAGTTGGGCTGGACGAATAAAAGTTGCCCCGTCAGAGATTGGTTGACGCGCTAGATTAAACGACGGAACTAGTGTCCTCAAAATATCGTTCGTGTCAGTGTAAGAAACATCTTGTAGGTCCTCTGCCGAGAAGACATCTACCGGCACCGGTGAGTCTGCAACCGTTCGCGGTCTTCCGCGAGAACCAGTTATAACAATTTCCTCAAGTCCATCAGCCTCTTGGCCTAGAACAGCTGGAGAAAATCCAGCGGGAGCAAGCAGGCCGAGCGCTACAGCAGTAGGCAAGACTCTTTTTGCAAAAGTAGGTCGTTTAATCATGTAGTCCCCCTCGAAACTATAAAAATTTTAAGCTTAAAAATACGTAAATAAGACGGTGAATCAGATTCGCCAGCCGGGGTTATATTGAGGCCAATACGCTCAATGTCCTCCAGGTTGGACGAGCATTACCCGAAGCATAAATACCTGGGGTCCAAATGTCCATAACCGAACACCTTTTATCGGGCAATTGACTGTTATTTTTAATAGTTTTAACCTTTTTTTTCTGTTTATTTTCGTAAAAAATTGAAAAATACTAAATGAGGTATTTAAGCGTTAAATTCGCACCATATGTTGACGATTCGTGATGCGCCAAGTTTTGCGCGAAAAGATCCAGAATTAAGCTAAGGCGTACACCAAAATATGACCTTTCGAGTTATGGACGAGGACCCAAAAGGTGCATCATTTGCTCCATTGGTGTCATAATTGTTAAAAATCGTTCTGGAAATTTTTTAAACCGGGATTATTTTGGTTTTTGTAATTCGATTCAAAAAATTTAGCAAGCAGACCCTAGATATAGCGATACGGGCAAAAATGAGAATTCATAGCGTATTTCAGACCCTAACTCTTTGCTTCCTTTCCTTTTTGACAGGGGCTGTGCTCGGGCAGATATCGGATGAGGCGCATGAACTTGGAGCTTTGTTTGAACAGAATTGTTCCTCCTGCCACGGACCTGAAACTCAAACAGCGGGCATCAACCTGACCTCATTAACTCAGGAACAGCCGTTGGTTAAAAACATAGAGATTTGGCGCCGAGTGATCGGTGCGCTCGATGTTGGCAAGATGCCTCCTCCAGGCGCGCCACAACCATCGGTCTCAGAGAGAAACAGGATGTTGGAACTTTTGCGCGACGACATTGAAAACTATGATTTCTCCTTGCTTGATGACCCTGGTTTCGAATTGATGAGACGTCTGACTCATACTGAGTACGATAATACTATCCGTGATCTTTTTGGTGTCGAGCTGAATGTTACCGAACGATTCCCGACAGAATTAATTGGAAATAGTGGGTTTGAAAATTCCTCTAACACGCTTTTTTTACAACCGGCGCTTATGGAGAGGTATATCGGAGCTGCTCAGAGGGTGGTCGATCTGGCCTTGCCTGACGTGCCGGACACTGCCCAGCACTTCAAGACTCGTGAGATGATCTTCAAGGTTAACCCAACTGGCAATGCAAATGATGGATTTGATAGCCGTTACGTATTGTCAAATTTCCTAACTAGGGCTTATCGACGGCCTGTAACCGAAGAAGAGTTGCTCCGGGCGGCCGAACAGTACTCTGAAGCAATGGAGCTGGGCCTGTCAGTTGAAGCGGCGATTAAACAAGTAATCCAGTCAACCCTCATTTCTCCTAAGTTCTTGCTTCGCGTTGAGGCCGGGCGACAAGAGTCTGGCGCCTATAGGGTTTCTGATTGGGAGTTAGCTTCTAGACTATCTTACTTCCTTTGGGCAACCATGCCAGATGAAGAGCTTTTTGAGTTGGCAGAGGCGGGAAGGCTCAGCGATCCGGTCGTTCTTGAAAAGCAGGTTTCGAGGATGTTGATGGATGAAAAGGCGGTTACATTGGGGAATGTTTTTGCGGCCCAGTGGTTGGGGTTTCACAACGTTGGTACTCGGATTTGGTTGGATCCGATTGATAACCCATGGTGCACGGATACCCTGATGGCGGCCATGCGGGATGAGACTTCAATGTTTTTCATGTCTTTAGTAGAGGAAAATCTCCCGATCAGAACGCTAATCGACGCAGACTTCACTTATGTTAATGAGGAGTTAGCGTCGACCCTTTATGGCATTGATAATGTTTCAGGCGACCAAATGCGAAGGATTGAACTCAAAGATCCGAATCGGGGAGGTATTCTCGGTCATGCAAGCATTTTGGCTCTGACCTCCAATTATAAAACGACTAGCCCTGTCAAAAGAGGTGTCTATGTTCTTGACACTATTCTCGGTACGCCCCCTCCTGAGCCTCCGCCAAACGTGGGTGTCTTAAGCCAAGAGCTTCAGGAAATGCAGGAAATGAGTTTTCGAGAAAAAGTGGAGATGCATTCCTCAAACGAGTATTGCCGTGGATGCCACAGCCGAATAGATCCAATCGGATTTAGCATGGAGAATTTTTCTTATTTTGGGCAGTGGCGTGATACCTATGATTTCAGGGTCAGAGTAGATTCTGAAGAGGAAGCAGACGAGTCGTTAACAATTAATACAGAATCTAGCCCAGAACCATTAACGATACATTTCAAGACAACTAAGCGTCCAATTGCTGCTCAAGGATCCCTACCCGACGGGGAGGGCTTTGAGGGGCCGGTTGGTTTGAAGGAGACGTTACTGCGTGATCGGCACCCAGATTTGGTGCGTCAGGTAGTCACGAAAATGCTAGCTTACTCCTTGGGAAGGCAACTTGAGTATTACGATGAGCCCGCAATCAGAGAAATAATGGGTTCTTTAGAAGAGGATGACTACAAATTTCAAACGCTGATACAAAAGGTTGTAGCTAGTTATCCATTTCAGTATAAAAAGAATCCGGCAGAGGAGATTCACTAATGAAACCGACTACTTTTTCGAGGCGAAAAGTCTTGAGAGGAATTGGGGCAAGCGTTGCACTTCCGTTGTTAGATGTCACTTCCGCTTTTGCCCAAAACTCATTGTCGAACTCTAAAAATCGCCTGGCTTATCTCTATTTTCCAAACGGTATTCCGAGAGGTATCTGGTACCCAGAAAAAACTGGACCCAACGGCGAGCTATTAAGGTTAAACGAGTGGATGAACCCTCTAGAACCCTTCAAGGAAGATCTTATAATCCCCAGCAACATGTGGACGCCAGAGGGTAATGGACACGTAGATGGTACTCCGACCTGGCTGACTGGCCACGGCTATGATTCTCGAGGGGTTAATGCGGGCGGGCTGTCTGCAGACCAGATCGTTGCCCGACATCTCAGGGATCAGACATTGCTTCCTTCATTGGAAATGTCCACCAAGGGAGAAGGTTATTTTTCAAATTCGTTGCCGCGAAACGCTATTTCATGGTCTGCGCCAGATCGCCCGATGGCTCGAGAGATCGAACCTCGAACTATTTTTGACCGGATGTTCAGCACGAAAAGCAGTGTCAATAGCAATCGCTCGGTGATGGATTCGGTATTGGCTGATGCGAGATCTCTAGCAAACGTTGTCAGCGCAGCCGATAGTTTACGCTTAGACGAATATTTTGAGTCCATTCGCGCCTTAGAGAGGCGTATCGAGTTTGCAGAGAGACAATCCACAGAGATGCGTAACGATCGAGCCCTTACCGATACGTTAGTAGCTCCGACTCCTGGTATACCAGCAAACCACGAATCTTATGTCCGACTAATGATGGATCTTATGATTCTGGCGTTTCAATCAGACGCGACTCGCGTTATTACTTTCATGCTAGATCACGGTCAATCAAACCGTTATTTTAATTTCATACCTGAAGTAGAAGGTACATGGCACGCGTTGTCTCACTATCAGAACGCCTCAGGGATGACTGAAGATGATGACGGCACAACCTCTTGGGAGTCAGTTGAGCAAAAGCGTGACATGTATGCAGAAGTTGTTCGATGGCATCACTCGCAAGTCGCCTATCTTTTGGATCGAATGAAGAGTATTCGGGAACCTGACGGCAGCACTCTGTTAGATAATTCAATGATCTTGATGGGAGCTGCGATAGGAGATGGGAACGAACATGATGCGTCTCATTTGCCTACCTTGTTGGCTGGTCGAGGTGCGGGAACTATAAAGACAGGTAGGTATATTGAGCATAGTGAGCCAACTGATTTAGCCTCTATTCATGTGTCGCTTGCACAGAGAATGGGTGTCAAGATAGATCGACTAGGAACAGCCGATTCAGCGTACGAAGGCCTAATCTGATCCGAAGGGCAGCGACCAAAAAATTTAGAGCCACTTGTCATTTTTTAGATTTATTATAAAGAAAAGACAAACAGAGTGTGCCCAACGTTAGAAACGCCCGTGGTCGCGCTCAAACCAAGTTGACCCGCATGCTGCGCAGCGGCCTGGGTGCCAGACGGCGCAAGCACAGCAACGTATTGCTTTCCGTTGACGCCGAAGGAGATTGGCGCCATATCACTGGCTCCATTTAAAATTGTTGTCCAGAGAGTTTCGCCTGTCCATTGATCGATTGCATAGAACCGACGATTTGTGTCAGCTGCAAATAGAAGCCCACCTCCTGTCGTCAGCATTCCGTAAAGGGGAGTCTCTCGTTCGAGCCTCCACAAAGATTCACCAGTCTCAACATTTATCGCTTCTGGTTGCCCCAAATGGCCAGCGGGTGTGGGAACGGTTGCTATGTATGATGTGTTGTAACCAGTCTCCAGAGAAGGTTCTAGAGAATTTAGTTTCATGACCGAGCAAGGCCCGTTGAAGGCTGGCACGTAGTAAGCGTTAGTTAGGGGGCTGTACGCACCTTGGGGAATCTGTCGGTTCTCACGACAAATAGTTGCCTCATGCTCAATATCAGCGGTCATGATAGCATTAGGTGCAATTTGATAAGCGCCAGTTGACCCATCATATCCTGCGATTATATTTTGATAGGCAGTGGGTCTAGCATACAGAAATTCACCGTCCGACCGATCGTAAGCATAAAAAATGGCATCTTTAGAGAACGACCCGATAACCAAATCTTTTGTTTCGCTAGGGTTAATATCGGGATTAATACCTAGGGGTGTTGGAGGGTCTGGATTAACAGTTGTCGTCACAAGAATTCGATCGTATACGGCATCATCATTCCACATATCAGAATGATGTTGTGCCCACCAAGCTAGCTCTCCTGTTCGATAATGGAGCGCGACGGTAGATCCTTGATATAACCGGTCTGGATATTCGCCGTTTGTGCCTGCCAATTCTGGCTGTTGCGGGGCGCTGGAGCCAATACCGAAGATAAATAGCCCTCGCTCTTTATCAACCGCTGGTGTCATCCAAGGTGACATATTTCGGCGTCGTTCCAGCGGATAGACTTGCGGATCGTCGCCCCAAGTGTTGTGCATTGGGTCATCCGGAGTTGGGCTAGTGAACCATCGCCAGAGGAGCGATCCATCCTCGGTGCTATAAGCAGACAGATGACAAGGATCAGGTGCAGTCCATGCTGTGCAGTTATACGGCACGACCAGCGAACCATTAAATGCGACTGGCGCCCCACTAGGTTGTTGCCCGGAACGAAAGTCTTGCATCGCGACTTCCCAAATTAAGCTTCCGTCTCGAGGATCTAACGCAAAAAGCATTCCGTCAGTTGCATGTGAAATAAGTTTGTCCTCATAAATGAACACACCCCTACCTCGGTGCACAGTCAATCTCGTTTCATAGCCAGTTACTTCTGATGCAAGAGGCCTCGAATATTCCCAAATTAGGTCTCCATTCGCGGCATTATGTGCCGAGTACTTTTCATTAGAGTGCCTGATGTACATGACGCCATCATAGACTGTTGGTTCGACTTGCATTCCGTTTGA
>CACJAW010000017.1 GCA_902591495.1 uncultured Pseudohongiella sp. | reverse complement strand
TAGTATCTTCGCTCAATGAATATGAAAAGAGTCAGTTTTTATAAGGTCGCTCAAGTAATCTGGGGTTTAGTATTTTTGACGAATTATGCCAAAGCAGATGAATTTGCTTATTCGAACCCGATTGTATTTCAACGCTTTGAGGTCACTGAGACTGATTCGGCGACTCCAGATATTCCGGGATTTTATGGTGGTGCTAGCATATGGATCATGGAATCGGATGGAAGTGATTTAAGGTTATTAAGGCATCCCGGGCGCGGTGCGAATGCAAAGCACCTGGATCACCCCTCTGTAAGTGGTGATGGTCGGTATGTAATTTATGCTGAATTTCAGAGCGCTCAGATTGGCAGACAGGGTAGAGCCCGTTTGTATAAGGAAGACTTACAGACTCGGCAGCGTGATGTTATCCGAGAGCAACCTGACTGCGCTATTCACCACGCTACGCTTTCATTGGATGATAAAGACCTGACCTATTCGCGGGATTGCGGCCTTAAGCGTTCTTTAGTTACAGAGCTTGATAACCTGGAGATCTTGGTTGAGCCTATTGAGTCCGGGACTCGGTCTAGTAATGGTATGAGCGCGGGACGCAGGGTTTTGTATCAGAATGAAAAGCCGTCTAAGGAGCAATCAAAAAGGACAATAGCGATAATATTGTCAGAATTTGATAGACAGGGTAAGAGAACTGATCGTCAGATTACTGATTGGGAATATAGAAATCGGCGGGCGACCATTTCAAAAGGGGGAGACTTGGCGGCATGGCAAACCAATTCAACTACTAATGGGGGCAAGGATGACATACTAATCCTTGATTTGAGTTCCCCAAACGCCGAGCCAGCTCGAATCACTAAATCTCCGGCCAATGATGGCCACCCATTTTTTTCTCGAGATGCTGATTGGTTGCTTTTCGAGTCAGATCGAACAGGAAACTGGGAAATATTCAAGCTTCATATTCAAAGTGGTGAAGTTATTCAACTTACTGAGGATCCCGCTTATGTAAGTACTAGGCCTCGTTGGTAACGTTCTGAATTAAAATAATCGAAACACATATTATCCCTTTCTTAGTTGCCAGCAACTGTAGTATCTTCGATAAATAAAAAGGCTGCATTCTTGAATAATCCCTATGAAAGACCGAGCGTTAGAAACTACGCATTGGTCATATTGACGCTTGTTTACACCTTCAATTTTATTGACCGACAGCTATTGTCCATACTGCAGGAAGCCATTAAGGCTGATCTAGTCTTGTCGGATGCCCAACTCGGTTTGTTGACTGGGTTTGCTTTCGCAATGTTCTACGTAACCGCGGGCGTTCCAATCGCTCGGTTAGCTGATCGTAGCAACAGGAAAAATATCGTTGCAGCATCAGTTGGGTTATGGAGTTTCATGACTACTGTTAGTGGGTTCGTTCAGAACTATAGTCAACTTCTTTTAGCCCGAATTGGAGTTGGGGTCGGTGAGGCTGGGGGTAGTCCGCCATCGCATTCCATTGTTTCAGATATTTATCCTAAAGAGCAGAGGGCCAGTGCCCTCTCATTCTATTCAACCGGGGTAAATTTAGGCATCATGTTCGGCTTTTTGTTTGGAGGATGGCTAAACGAATTCTTTGGTTGGCGTGTAGCATTCCTCGTAGTAGGTATTCCAGGGATAATCCTGGGCGGTGTTGTCTATGCAACTGTGCCTGAACCTGTCCGTGGGTTACTAGAAAACAAGAAAGTAACGGATGCTCAGGTAGCATTTATGGAGGTGGTGTCTGGTCTTTGGCAGCGAAAGACATTCAGACACATGGCTCTGGCGTGCGGTCTCAACGCCTTCGCCGGTTACGGCACGGTTAATTGGTTGGCATCTTTCTTTATTCGCAGTCATGAAATGACTACGGGGGAGCTTGGAACGTGGCTGGCTTTGTCTACAGGGCTGGCGGGCGCAGTCGGTATTTTTGTAGGCGGTTTATTGGGGGACAGGTTGGGATCGAAAGACAAGCGTTGGTATCTGTGGGTGCCAGGACTCTCGACGTTGCTGGTGGTGCCTGGGATGCTAGTCGTATTGCTCAGTAGCAACACGTACTTAGCATTAGTGTGCATGTTCGTGCCGGGATTTTTGCAAAACATATACCTCGGTAATTCCATTGCGACCACTCACAATTTGGTGGGGTTGCGATGGCGTTCGACCTCGTCAGCTATTCTGTTTCTGATTCTTAATATAATAGGCTTAGGTATGGGCCCTTTCACGGTAGGCCTTTTGAGTGACTTTTTTGATCCGTCGTTTGGTGTTGAGTCGTTACGCTACGCAATGTTGGCTGTTTTACCTACAGCGTGTGTCTGGTCCAGCATTCATTTTTATCTAGCTTCACGTTCTTTAAAAGCTGATTTGGAAAGGGCGCCAGATTAAAAGTAACAAAAAATCAATTCACTCGAATAATTCCGACGCTGCCGTCGATGTCGATATCCGTGTTCCATTCGTCTGAGAGTCTTTCGACTCTTTCTAATATACGTTGAGCATCATCAGGTTTAGCAATGCGCGGAATGCCCAGGCGCGAATCGGGGCCATCACTTCCTAACTCGGTAGGATATAACCGCACCTCGGTCAATAGACCATCTTTGTAGTGACTAATGGCGACTAAACTCTCAAGAGACTGTGTATTGCCGCCAAAATTTCTGGCAAACCGCTGCATTCTTCTGTCTGGACTCCAGTCTGCGTTGCCCATAATTAATTCAAGCTCCCATTGGGCTTCTCTGAAAAATTCACCAAGTCCGTAGAAGATTGGTTTCCCCTTGTAGATTTCGATTCCCCTAAGAGTCTGGACGCCGGTGCCCACAAAGGCGTCTGCACCGGCATCGATCGCTTGATGCGCGAGATCAATATAGAACTCTGGTGGCCTTGTGCTCAGATGTTGTGTTTCTAGAATAGATCGGCTTTGGTGGATATGTGCGGCGGCAATTACGAAGTCGCCGAGTTTTCTAGCATTTCTTATATTGCTTAGAATTCGACTCAAATCGTTACTGTCCATTTGGTAGACTATAGTGCCAGGTACCTCAGATTCCTTTATTACACGATAGGTAGGGTTATTACGACCAGAACTGGACGAAGGAAAATTGATACCGATATTGGGTGACGCTTCTGGATAGGCCCTTGGGTTATCATAGTTCTCGCTATATTCGAGAAAACCCGCCATAACTCCGTTCAAAGCTTTGAATTGCTCATCAGATACTAGGATAGTCTCGCTATAATTCAACATATTAAGACCTGGCCTGCCTCCAAGGTTACCAATCTGCGGCGTCGCAGCGAGTCGATTATGCTCTGGCCAGATGGGGGCATGGGTTCCAATCAGAGCTACGCGGCCCTTAGGCGTTTCATAAAAAGCAGGCGCAGCGGCCTCGTGCAGATTTTTACCAGAACCGGCATGGATCAATCCGGCCTCATCTAACAACGAGTTGGTCGAAAACATACCGGCTATTTCGGAGTCTAATAAATGATTCTGTGCTCGATTTACCATATCGAACCCCATTAACTTTAAGTCTTCTGCTACCTCATGAGTGCCTACAAAGTTATTTAGTGGGCCCTCAAATTCCCTCAGGTTTGCCAGCTCTCCCTCCATATTCCCCATGGCTAAGTCGGCGCTTCGTATCAAATCAAAGACTTCTTGGACGTCTGGGTCGGCCAGCTGCGAGGCAGGTCGTCGAATCATTAAGTCGCCAACACTCGCAAAAGCGAAATTACCCGACATGGTCATTGCCCTTTCTGATATTCCTGCGGTCTGGGCATGAACCCCAGCCGCGCTCGTTATCACTAGAAAAATTAGCAAAACACTATTTTTAGAGTTATTTTTCATTAGATGACCTTCTTAAAATCAGGGATCCTCGAGTCTTCGTCCTGAACAAGCAGATCCGTTAATAGCAGTTACTCTGAGTAAGTTAATGCCTTGAGTCGCGAAAGCTTCGATATCAGAGCAGGGCACATAAGTAAAGCGTAGGTCTAACTCATCTCCTTCACCTAGACCTGGATTAATTAGTAGGGGTTGCACATTGTAGAGTGACCGGTTGTGGGCGAGGCTTAGTTCCTGGAGTTGGCTTAATCCGGCGAGCGCACTAACATCTGTTATGCTGTTGTTTTCAAGTCTGAGAACTTTAAGAGAGTGTAATCGTCTCAATGAGTCGATACTCTCAATCTTATTGTTGCTGAGAAATAAATGCTCTATGCCAAGCATGTCTTTGAGTGCGTCTATGTTCTCTATGGCGTTATCGTTCAGGCTTAGCTGCTGCATACCAGTCATGCTAACTAGCGGACTGATATCTTCGATTCGGTTGTTATGAGCCCATAGAAGGACCAGATTATCTAAACCTTTCAGTGGGCTAATATCTTTGATCTGACTATCGTATATTCTGAGGTGAGTTAGATTTTGAAGATTTGCCAGGGGACCGATATCGGATATGGCATTGAGATGAATTCGCAGTAGCCTCATCTCTTCCATCCCTGCAAGGGGACTTATATCAGTAATGCCGTTGAATACAACGTCAGTGTCGCGCCCGTCTTCCATGTTGAGATAATGCTGAAGCTGATAGGGGTAGAGGCCGTGCACATGCAGTCGGCGAAGTTTAGTGAGTCCGGCCAAGGAACTAATATCAGAGATTGGATTCTCACTAATGATTAGCTGCTCAAGGTTGATGAGATTTTCCAGAGGACTCAGATCGCTGAACCAGTTTGTATGGAGATTCAGGGTAACCAGATTTTTCAGACTGCGGAGTGGTCCTATATTGGTGATAAGCCGATTTATGATAGTAAGGCGAGTAAGGCCGGTGAGGTTTTGAATACCGTCTAAACTCTCGAAAGGTTTTGATGGTGATGGCCTTAGCGTCCCTCCGTAGACAACGCGCTCTATACTGGTACCGACGATAAGCTCATTTAGCTCAGCCGCCTGACCGCAGCTTATTGGAGCCCCCGCATCCAATCCGAGCGCTTCAGTTACCACTTCGGCTAGATCGGAATCAGCAAACGTTACTATCGCACCTGAGGAGAAATCATGGCAGTGGTCTGTGGTGGAAAGAATTGTTTGCGTCTGCGCGGTCGTGAAATTGGTAAGGTAAAAGAAAAACCCTAACAAAATTACCCTAAGTGCGTGATGATTCATGATGTTCACTCTTGTTAGATATTCGGTTTTCAACTTCGGTGATACTTTCGGTTTCAATGTTGTTTAATGGAAATTTATTTCAGCGATAGCAATGCCGCTCTCACCGGCCACTGAATACAAGAGATAGGTCTTCCCATTTTCCTGATAGATTGCTGGGTCTCTGAGTTGGTGGACCCGTTCGTCGATGTAACCTCCTCTTGAGATTTCGATAGGGAGGTTTGCGCCTTCAAAATCCAGTTCTGGGCGCAGGACCTCGACTGGTTCGCTCGCGGTCCATTGGTTCCAATCATCTGCCAATTCGATTGTAGAAAGCATTATGCGCTCGGGTATATCTCCTCGATTGGTAAAAAACACATAAAGATGATTACCCTCTACCAAAAGAGCAGAGTGGCGCATGTCAGGGGTAAAAAACTGAGGCCCGGCTTCAAAATTTGTCAGACCGTCTCGGGAACGAAGAAGGTAGCCTGGCATGGTCATGGCATAATAGAAGTCATCGTGCTTAATTACACGAAAGTAGGCACGACCAAGGTCTTCTTCTCTTCCCTCAAATTGGATGCCGTCACTGGAAATTGCTGCGCGTGTGAATTGACGGCCTTCTCCCCTTCCGTGGTAGTACATTACTATCTGCTCTAAATCTTCTCTTACGTGTACGTCCGGAGAGGCAATGTGGGCATACAGAGGTGCAGTTCTCCCCGGTGCAAGAGAACAAGGCGGGCAAGTGGTCGGGAAGTAAGATTCTTCTAGTGTTAACGAACCTGGTGAGTGAATAGTCCAAGGGCCTGTGACCTCGTCCGCATATGCCATGCGAATGTAGGTACCGCGGTGGTCAGCGAAATACAAGTAGTACTCTCCGAGTGGATTTTCTACCCAGTCAGGAACTTTAATTAGTGAGGGACCTTGAATATTACCGCCCATTCGGGAGTCCATTTCAGGTGTAATGATCGGGCCGCTACCAAGACGTTCAACTGTTATGGATAGGGACTCATCGGCATTAGAGACGGCTTGAAAGACGACCACTAAAATTGGTAATAAGATTTGTGCTTTTTTCATGATAGGAACAGACCCTTTTTGCTTTAGCGTTTCTATTTATTAACCGACGGTGCTTATTTACCAAGGTTAAAACTAGAGAAGATTAATCCATCTCGCTTACTAAAGATTGTCATCTCTGTCTATTGGCAGTAGCGCAAGAGGAAAAGAGCTCGGTACGAACATCCACGTCCTTGTCTTGCAATTTTGCCTGGTCTACACAAGATACATTAGTGTGTCTTAGCTCCACAATGTCACCAGCTCCAATGCCAGGATTTTCTAGCAGTGCTTGTATGTTAGTCAATTCGGGATTGAACCGAAGATCAAGCTGCTTAAGGTTTATGAGGCCACTCAGTGGACCTATATCTGTAATGTTGTTGCCGGTAAGCTCAAGATACTGCAGTGAGGCTAGACCACGAAGCGGGGCAAGGTCCGTGAAAGAGTTTGCTGCAAGTCGCAGCTCAATTAAAGATGTCAGTCCTGATAAAGGAGTCAAATCACTTATATCTTGTGTATGAATATTTAAATCAACAAGTTTTGTGAGCTTAGCGAGCGGGCGGATATCGGTAACAGCATTTGTAAAGAGTAAACCAGTTGCTCCCATGTGCGATCTTGGGTTCTGGCCTCCAATAAAGTCTCCGTGCCGATGCATCCTTAACACTCTTAATTCAGTTAACTCGCTCAAAGCGTCAATATCTGTCAGAGGGTTCTCTGCTATACGCAATCGAACCAGCTTCGTTAGATTTCGAAGTGGGCTTATGTTAGAAATCCAATTCGTATGAAGATTCAAATTTACGAGATCGGTAAGCTCTGCCAGCGGCGTAATGTCTGAAAGTCCGCGATTCCTGAGTGCCAGGTCGGTGAGGCTTGAAAGATTTTGTATACCCGACAGGTCATGGAATAGATGATCTGGGTCACTCCATTCTGGAGAGCCTGACACAGATCTTCTCGCCCCTGAGCCCGAGGCGTCTAGTTGTTTTAAAGTGGCTGCTAAGTTGCAGGTAAGAGGCTCTTGTAGAGGTATAGACAAAGCTTTTTTTACCTCTCCCTCTAATACAGAATCGGCAAAGCTGACAATGTCAGAGCTATCATGATCCTTACATCTATCCGAGGGCAACAAAATTTGTTGGGCAACAATCTCAGAGTTAAGAGCAAAAAGCACAACGATGAAGTACAAACTTTTTAAAGCACTTTGCATAAGGTTATTCCAATCGTAACTTTCTTATTTGTTTATCTTTGGAGTGACGTCTATTTTATAAAAACTCACTTGAGCTCTAACATTTTCGGAGCTGTAATGTTGGAAGAGTTAATCTAAAGTTGTCAAGTCGTTATTGTCCCTTGTATTCTCTTCATTAGAGCAAAAAGGAGGATTAAGGTGATGAAGCTGTTTAAGGTCGTCGCACTGACAGCAGTGCTTATTATGGTTGGTGCGCTATTGGTGTTAAGAATGACCGGTTTTCCCCCAGGTCATCCCAGCGCGGAGGATTATATGACGGCAGGTCGGTCCGCCAGACCCGGGTTATGGTTAAAGGGTGAAGTTGTCCGTGAAGCGGTGACTAATTGGGATTGGGTCAGCCAGTTTGGAGACGCGTTCGCTGAAAATGGCAGCGAACTTGAGACTCGGACCTGGTACGGCATCCCTCATTCTGTAACGGTTCTGCTGGTGCCGCGCGGCGAAGAGCTTTACTTGATGTCGAGTGCGCAAACTTTTCGATTAGGTAGAGCGTTCCCGGATGGGAAGGCATGGTGGAGAAACGTCGAGCGAGATCCTCGTGTGCGTCTTAAGATCGGTGAGAAAATATACGAAATGACTGCAGTCTTGGTCAGGGATCGGGCAGAGGTTGCGCGGTTACGAGGAGGACGAGACCCCATTGTAAGAGGGATAGACGATAATGGTAACGAGTATGTCTCAGAAGAGTGGCACTATTGGCGAGTTTTTCAGCGAAATATCCCCGAGTATGGCTCAGGGATAACTTCAGGGGCATCCGATTAAGCCGATCCTAAACATATAGTTTGTTTGTTAGTGATTTTTAGAAGGCACGCTCGATCTAGCGTTCTTGTATGTTTCTTTTGCTAGATCTTTCGCTTCCTTAAGTTTTCGTTCCTTCTCATCGTTCTTCCATGTGTCTATTATTCCATCTCCAAGAATTTTTTTTCTCCTCTCTTTATCAACATCCTCCGGGAGGATCACGCCTTTAATGAAGTTGGATAGTTTAGACATCACTTACCCTTAGGGTAATTCCCAAGATTTACGTGTACCTTGCGTAAAAGATTGTGGCCAGAATTGCTGGCGGAAGTCGCTGTTACAACTCCGACCCCATCCATAGTCTTTAAGGTCGCACTCTCACATACTTTCTAAGAGCCCGCTGATTGATGTGGGGATTAGGCACCGGTTCACCGCCATAAATGTTGCCTGCTTGGTCAACTGTTACGAACTCTGCTCCGTTTCCCGGTAGAATGTTGGGATCTGCCCATGGGAAGCGTATGAATTCCTTCACCCATCCAGTCTCGTATTCTCCGATACGAATCCCCATTTCAAATCCGGGATTCTGAACGTTGTCCGACTCGGAGTCTGCAACATATATTTTCCCCTGGGTGTCAAAGGCGATTCCACTTGGTCGCCCGAACTGGGTCCAAGTAGCAGAGTGATTACCCTCTTGGTCGAAGATCTGAATTCGGCTGTTGCTGCGGTCTCCCACAAACACTCGTCCATCTGGATCAATAGCGATGGCGTGTAGGGCACGAAACTCGCCTGGTGCATAGCCAGTCTTCCCCCAAGACATAAGGAACTCCCCTCGGCTGTTATACTTAACCACTCGGTTATTCCCGTCTGCGTTATGTCCGTCTGCGATAAAGACATCGCCATTTTCGGCGATCGCCACATCGCTCGGTGAAGTAAAGTGATTCGGACCACTTCCCTGTTCTCCGGGCGTTCCAAGAGTCATGAGTACGTCGCCGGTGGGACTGAATTTGATGACGTGGTGGCCACGGCTATCGTTCGCGGGAATATTGCTATTACTGACTGCATCTGTCACCCAAACATTGCCATCCGAGTCGACATCAATACCATGTGGCCAGATAAACATTCCCCCACCAAAGGACTCGACCACGTTACCATCTGGATTAAATTTTAATACCGGATCCAGATCTGAATCAGCGCATTCTGAGCCAAAACGATCAGGTCCGGCATCGCAACGAATTATTGCCCATATATGGCGTCCATCGGGATCTACCTTCGCTTTTCCTACAGCTCCCATTATCCTTCCACCTGGCAGTTTTGCCCATCCCTCTGCAATCGCGTATGGATTTGTAGAATTTTGTGCAAGCGAATACTGTGCTAAAAATAAGGAAGTGAAGGCGAATAAAGCTGTTAAGGGTACTTTTCTAATCCTGAAAGACATGGGGCACCTCTGAATTAATCAATTACGTCTGAGTATAGGCAGAATGGGGGGTATGTCAAATCACGCTGAAGCTCGCCGGTATTGCCATAGCAAGGTTAAATAATGGAATCGTGAGTTATACAGTTGCCTATCTCATAAAGTTTCAACTAGCTGAAATCTATTGTATCTTTTAGACATGAATTTGCAGAGACGACTTTCAGCTCTAGTCTTACTATACTCCGTCGTGATCAACAGTGGTGCAGACCCACTTCCAATGGAAGAGCGTGCGGCTAGCGTGGATCGGTTGTTAGCCAGTCGGTTGCAGCACTTACCAGAAAAGCTTATGCGTCGCGAAGGCATAGACATGTGGATTCTCATTGCTAGAGAGTACAATGAGGATCCAGTTTTGATGACCATGTTACCGGGTAAGGCATTCTCAGCAAGAAGGAGAACTATTTTAGTTTTTATAGATGAGGGTGATTTGGGGGTGCAAGGATATGCCGTTTCCCGCTACGGAGTGGGTGATTATTTTCGCGCTGTCTGGAATCCAGATGAACAACCTAATCAGTGGCAGGCGCTTGCTGATCTGATAGATGATAAGAATCCTTCGAGGATTGGTATCAATATTTCTTCGGACTTTGCTCTCGCGGACGGTCTGTCTCATAGCGAGTATGAAGCTCTTCACTCTGTGTTGTCTGACAAAAATAAGGCAAAATTGGTATCCGCTGAAAGCTTAGCTATAGGATGGTTAGAAACGCGGACCGATGAGGAAATGACCCTTTACTCCTCAATTGTCAGAATGGCTCATGAAATAATTGCTGAGGGATTTTCTGAGAAAGTCGTGCTGGCAGAAAAGACATCAACTAGTGATCTTGAATGGTGGTATCGCGACCGTATCAGAGAATTACGCTTAAATGCTTGGTTTCATCCCTCTGTGAGCATCCAAAGGCAGGGTGCTGAAGGAGATCTGCTGGGCACGATTATGGCTGGTGATTTACTTCATGTTGACTTTGGGATCACATATTTGCGTCTTAATACCGATACCCAACAGCACGCCTATGTCCTGCGAGATAACGAACTAAAGGCGCCAGATGGATTAATAAATGGTTTAAAAACGAGCAACCGATTACAGGATATCCTTACAGAAAATTTCATTGTTGGTCGCACGGGTAATGAAATTCTTAGGTTAGCAAGGCAGCAGGCCTTAGAGGAAGATATTAGACCTTCCATATATACTCACCCCATAGGCTATCATGGGCATGGGGCGGGGCCTACCATTGGTATGTGGGACAATCAGGATGATACGGTTGGAAAAGGTGATTACCCTCTTTACCCGCATACCGCTTATTCTATCGAATTGAATTCAACTGTGAGTGTTCCTGAGTGGGATGGACAAGATGTGCGTTTCAAATTGGAGGAAGATGCTTATTTTGATGGCAACAAAACCACTTACATCGACGGAAGACAATTAGAGATCATTTTAATTCCAAGTCATGATGAACCGTAATTTAGCAATAGTTATAGTGCCAGCTTTTTTTTTCAGTACTATTAGCGCTTATCTATACTTCGAGAATGTCGCTAACCGCAATTTGCTACTCGAATATGAAACTAATGCCCAACGATTACTTTCCCAAGTAAAGAGTGATAGTGAGGAAAAAGTTGCTCGAGAAAAAGAGTTAGCAATGCTGCGAGATGAGATTAGCAGACTAAATACTGAGCTTGCCGCTAAGCCTCAGTTAAATACCGCTATTGAAGAAATCCCCTTATCTGATTATCAAGAAACAGAGGACGAAATACGTAAAAGGATTATTTACGAATACGAGTTGGATAAAACAAATAGAAATTCAGACCGTAGATTAGATCTTATTAAGGAGATTAGTTCTCTCGAGCCAAGTTCGGTGAGTGAAATTATGTCACTGCAGAGGCAGTTTGGTCGTTTCATTCAAGCTTTGAACGTGAATGAAGAACGCATGGAAGAAATAGTTGGAGTCTTGATTAATTATGTTGCCGGGCAGAGCCAAGCCCGCCAAACAATTTTGGAGCAAGCTAGATCAGATCAAATAGACAGGCGCGAGATAGGAAACCTCATGCGAGCGGTCATGAACAGAGAATTGATGTACGAAGAATTATCCTACTACTTAAATCAGGGCGAAATTTCACTTCTTCAACAGGCCCATAAAGAACAAACAGACGAGGAAGCTTTCTATGATCGTGGTCGTCCTCCTGGTGGTTTTCGTGGTTCGCAGCAATAGTCTAATACTTTTTTAATAAACTAAACGGGGCTACTCTGCTTTTCTTAGACGATGTATGGAAAAGGTCGGCCCTCTAAGTAGAGTGCATTAGTGTTTCGTAGAGTAAGGAGAGTCAATTGTCACATAATAGTGAATTGAATTCAGTCAAAACTAATCAGCCTAGCGCATTGGAACCATATAACTTATTTACAACCGATCCTGTGCTAAAAAATGCACTCCGTTTAGAGGGTGCCAGTACTAGAATTAATGATTTGGAAAATTTTGGTGCTAAAGTTGGGTCTGTTGAAACATTTGAGTGGGGACATCAGTCAAATCGTCATTCTCCTGAATTGGTAACCCATGATCGGTTTGGTAAGCGAGTGGATGAGGTACATTACCATCCGTCTTATCACTCTCTGATGAAATTATCTATCGAGTCTGGCCTCCACTGTTCTCATTATGGCAGTGCTCCAGGGGATGGAGGATATGTGGCTCGAATGGCTAAGATGTTTATGATGGCGCAAGTCGAAGTTGGCCACGGGTGTTCTATTTCTATGACTGGCGCGGTGCTACCGGCTTTGCGAGATCAGCCATCACTTGCTTCGATTTGGGAACCTCGAATCAGGACAAACTCTTATGACTATCGGTTGATTAATCCTGCTGAAAAATCAGGCTGTTTACTCGGGATGGGCTTAACAGAGCGCCAGGGAGGGAGCGACCTTCGAGCAAACTCTTCAACTGCTGCACCTGCGCCTGAAGAAGGGGAGGACTGTTATCATTTAACTGGACATAAGTGGTTTACTTCTGCACCCATGTGCGATGCATTCCTTGTTTTGGCGAATTCACCCCGCGGTCTCTCATGTTTTCTTGTTCCTCGAGTACTTTCAGATGGAACTCAAAATTCGATATCTCTCATGCGTCTAAAAGACAAGCTTGGGAATAGATCTAATGCTTCTAGTGAGATTGAGTACAATAATGCAAAGGGCTGGATAGTAGGAGAGGAAGGAAGGGGCATTCCTACAATTATTAAAATGGTTAACGCCACGAGGGTTGATTGCACCACCTGGGCAGCTGCCTTGATGCGCCAGGCGGTTGCGCAAGCAGGATGGCACGTTTCAAATCGTTCAGCATTTGGAAAAACTTTGGTGGACCAACCTTTAATGGCAAATGTTGTCGCAGACTTAGAGGTTGAGGTTGAGGCAGCTTCACATATGATTTTTCGGCTAGCAGGTTTGTATGAACGATCCAGTTTGGGAGAGCAAGAGGCTAATTTGGTGCGGATAGGCTCTGCAGTAGCGAAATATTGGTTGTCCAAGAGATCCATAGCAGTAGTTTCCGAGGCGCTTGAATGTGTCGGAGGAAATGGTTACGTGGAAGAGTCAATTCTCCCAAGACTTTATCGAGAAGCTCCATTAAATTCTATTTGGGAGGGAGCCGGTAATGTTATTGCTCTGGATGTTTTACGGGCATTAAATCGGTCGCCAAATACTATGGAGTCATTCCTTGTCGAGATCTCTGAGTTGGGGAATGGTCATCCAGAGATCAATAAAAATATTGAGATGCTTAAAAAGCTACCTTCGGAGCAACTAAAGGAAGTGAACGCTAGAAGGCTAGTAGAGCTGATGGCAAAACTGTGGTCGTCAGCTTTGTTGATCAGTCGGGGAGAGCAAATTGTAGCGGATGCATACATATCGAGCCGGCTTTCCAATGACTGGGGTAACCAATTCGGTTCACTGCCAGCAAATTTAGCTTTGAAGGATATTGCTCAGCGTGCAGTTCCGGGAAGGACATGATTTGATGAGGTACAGATCTTTTTGTAAGTCCTTGATATGATGGTGCCCAGGGGCGGCAGCATGTAATGTCTGTAGTTTGATATTCTGAGTCCCCAAGATATCTTAAGGACTCGCTTACGACGTCAGGAATCAATCTATGCGTGTGCTCATCTTTATTATCTTGGCAGTACTGCTATTGCCTTTAATTTTACTAGGCTACCTCATTTTTTTCTGGCGCATTCGCCGCGTATGTATTCCACAAAATATCTCCGGAACTGCCAATGAACCCTATGGTGGTCGTTTGTATATGCATGTCGTTGGAACTCGGCCAGATGAGGCTGGCTATAAATTGGCCTGGTACTTACCTTCCTACGGAGGCATAGCGCGATTACTTATTATTGATACTCTGGGGCTGGCCTGCAAAATCAGCGGATACAAATTGTGGGTGTTTTCTTACCCGGGTCCTCGTCCCTCAAATATGGTAACGGCTATATCTCATCGCAGCTATTTCTTCGATGAATCTGTAAAAGAAGCTTTGTTCAGAAGTTCAAATCCGGCAACACAGTTTGTCGTACTGGGGTCTGGTTTCGATACGCGCTGTTACAATCTGCCAGAAGGAGCTGACATTAAATGTTTCGAAGTCGATATGGCACCAACCCTGAATGCAAAAAAGCGTGCTTTGGAATTGGCAGGTATCGCACATGAACATGTGACCTTTGTCGAGACAGACTTCAACCAGGAAACCTGGATGGAAGCGCTGTTGGATTCTGGTTTTAATCCGAGTCTAACCACTTACATCCTGTGGGAAGGTGTCACTATGTATCTGGTTGAAGAAGCCGTTCGCGACACCTTGAATCTAATTGCGACATTGCCTGCAGGGAGTGCCGTTGGAATGGATTTCTTTTCCAGGGATCTTATCGAAGGCAATCCACCCTATGAAAAGCTGAGCAAAGCAACGCATAGGAGTATTAGCTTCTACAGCGAAAGCCTGCGGTTTGGAATAGCTACAGGGAAAAATTTATCCGACGGTCTAGAAGAATTATTAAAGGAAAGCGGGCTTACTCTCATCAGGTTTGAGCACATAGGCTCATTGGAGGATAAAAAACCACCCTACTATTTTTTGTCTCTAATAGAAAAACAGTAGAGAGATAGCATAGGCACGAAATATATGCACGAAGCTTGATATCGGATGAAGGTCCTCTGGAAGTAGGGAAAGTTGTGCTCAGGGACGGAATCGAACCACCGATACGAGGATTTTCAGTAGACGTGTTGGACGATTCCTCTGTTAGATCAATCACTTGTAAGTACGAAATCAGAGTGTGCTACTACTAAGTGTGCATAGCATTCAAAGACGAGCGGCAGAACTGTATTTTTGTTTTGTTTCCAAGTACCCTCATCTTCAATACTAATAATACTGAAGAATTACTTTGGGATTTTTATGAACCGCCGCGAACTGATACAACTTGCCATCATGACAGGCGCCGCAGCCATTCCTTTGCGTGCATTGGCGCAGTCGGGCGAAGAATGGGCCGAACGGAAAAAAAGAACGAACGTTCGTGGTTTGGATATTGCTTACTATGAGGTCGGTAGTGGCGACCCTATCATTTTCCTTCATGGCAATCCCACTTCATCCTATCTCTGGCGTAATGTAATTCCCCACCTTGAGCACCTTGGTCGGTGCATAGCGCCGGATATGATTGGATTGGGTGACTCTGATCCACTTCCGAACAGTGGGCCGGGTGTATACAAGTTTGCAACCCATCGTGACTACTTGTTTGATTTTTTAGAACAAGTGGGGGCTACTGAACGGGTGACACTGGTAATTCACGACTGGGGCTCGGGTGTAGGTTTTAGTTATGCTCAACGATTTCCCGAGCGAATTAAAGGCATAGCCTTTATGGAAGCGATCATCAGGCCGAGCACATTGCCGTTACCTCCTGAACCACAGCAGGGAGCTTTCTCACTGTTTCGTTCGGAGCGTGGAGAAGAAGTGGTGTTGCAGAACAATTTCTTCATAGAGCAGATATTGATTGGCGGACTCGGATACTTTCTAACCGAGGCAGACAAGGCGGAATACCGCAGACCATTTCTACAAGCAGGAGAAAGTCGCAGGCCAACTCTTACCTGGCCGAGGGAACTACCATTTGCTGGCGGGCCAGCTGATACCACTGCTCTTGTGCAGAGTTATTCTGATTGGTTGGCTGAAAGTGAATTACCTAAACTTTTCATTAGAGCCAATCCTGGGGCGCTACTTTCCGATTCTCCGAACAATGCTCCGTTTCTGGAATATGTGAGAAGTTTCCCCAATCAGACTGAGGTACAGGTATTCGGTACGCACTACGTGCAGGAAGTCTCTCCTCATGCAATTGGCAGAGCTGTGGCAGATTGGATGCAGGGAATATAACGGTAGATTTATTTGTGTCTTTTTTACCGTCAATGTGACTAGCAACAGATGCTTTCAAGCACGGAAGCAGTCTACGCGTCTAACTCAGTGGCAGTAAGTTTAAGGGAGGTGGTGCCCAGGGGCGGAATCGAACCACCGACACGAGGATTTTCAGTCCTCTGCTCTACCGACTGAGCTACCTGGGCCAAATTGCTAGAGCGCAGTATTTAATAGTTTTAATGTCCTTGAGTCAAGTTGGACGGTCTATTCTTCGGTAGGAACATATCCTTCTGCTTTGTCGTGGTGTTCATTATTTAAGAATTTTTCCATTTCTTGTTGTAGGTACTTACGACTCTCCGGATCCATAAGGCTTAGCTGTTTTTCATTAATAAGCATAGTTTGCTGTGCTTGCCAATCTTGCCAAGCTTGCTGCGAGACAGTCTCATATATCTCTTGACCTTTCGGACCCGGATAGGGAGCCACTATAAGACCGGGAAGCTCTTCTTTATATTTCCTGCAGAGTACTTTTCTGCTCATACGGTTTGTCTCTTGTAAACTTCTTTCCTATAGCCCAGCCAACAATTTCTTGACGGGTGCTGCCAAACCCAGTGTAGGGGGGTTTTTCAAAGAGTACCAAACTCGATGTTTAGAATCATCAAGCTTAAATTCATTTTTTGATACTTTTACTAACTTAGGCTGGATTTCCAGATGAAAGTGAGAAAAAGTATGTCTTATAGTGTTAAGGTAATTTTCTGAAGGAATTGCTAATTGCGGACAATGATTTTTATTTGACACCGGTTTTTCATTATCTCTTGAAGTTGGGAGTTTCTCTGGAAAAGAATATAGCGCGCCCCATATCCCTTCCGATGGCCGCTGTTCCAAAAGTATCTCACCTAATTCGTTTTTGACTATGTACATACAAACCTTCTTTGTAGGCATAATCCGCTTCGGTTTCTTGCCGGGATAATTTTGAGTTTGGTTTGAATTGTAACCCTTGCATTCAGATTTGAGTGGACAACACAGACATTCTGGGCTGGACCTTTTACAAACTGTCGCCCCTAAGTCCATGATCGCTTGAGTGTACTGAGAGAAATTTCTTAGAGGTGTGTTCCTATCTGCTATTTCCCAGAGTTGATTCTTTACTTTTGTCTGCTCTGGCCAACCTTGCACTAAAAAGAATCGCGTAAGAACCCTTTTGACATTTCCATCAAGAATTGGCGCTCTTTTGTTCATACTTAAGGCTAAAATTGCCCCAGCGGTTGATCGACCTATTCCGGGTAGTGAGACCAATTCATCAATAGTATCTGGGAATTGACCATCGAGTTCAGTCGCTATAATTATTGATGTCTTGTGTAAATTACGGGCTCGCGCGTAGTAGCCAAGACCGGTCCAAAGATGCAAGACTTGATCAATGCTCGCTAAGGATAAGCTATCGATTGTGGGGAAACGTTCCATAAAACGTTCGAAATAGGGCACAACTGTTTTTACCTGTGTTTGTTGCAACATTATTTCAGATACCCAAACTCGATAAGGGTTTACATTTTTTTGCCATGGTAGGTCATGACGACCGCTGGTTTTAAACCATTTAAGGAGATTGGAAGAAAACTCGGTCACAAAGATTCAGTTTAAGATTTCCCGTAAGATTCTACGGGCAGGCTCTTGGAAAAACTGTGGTACTTGCTCTGTAATTTCTTCTTCAATAGTTTGTCTTACAGCATTTGCACTTAACTGTGAGAATATTTCCCTTATTCGAGAAAAGTCGGGTCTGCAATACTGGTCCGCGCCTGAATCAAACCGGGCATTACACCGCACCGGCCAGATAACGTTGTGATAGAGCTCGTTTATTGGGATTGTCTGAGTTTCGGGGGGTGGGAGGAAAGAGAACCCCACTTCATAGTCGAATCTTCTTTGTTCCAAATCCACTCCGCCCGTGCTAACAATATTGAGGTTGTCCAGGCTCAGTTGAATTTCTTGATCATCTGTAAGTCCCCCATCAAATCGTACCTCACCCTGAAGCTGATTAAATTGGATAATATCAGGCCATTGCTGAATTGATTCCCCCGTGGGACTTAGGGAAGCAATCTCTGTGAAGATCTGTTTAATTAGACTTATATCGAAAGAGTTTTCAGCAAGTGAGAATGTTGTTGATCCTACGAGTGTATTTAGCAAGTCTTCCGAATTTTCCCCGAAGGCTTCGTAATTGCCTTCAAGGGAAAGTCGCCCTTGGACTGGCAATTCTTGTGTGACTGCTGAGGTAATATCGCTCATGCTTATGCTTTTCATAGAGAGCTGCGCCATAACTTGGGGTATTCTTTGATTTGTATCTATCCTAAACAGTCCTTGTGCATTTCCACCGTATAAATTTGTAGGTTGGAGTTCGATATCTAAAACACCATCCTCTACATTAGTAAATAGATTGACGTCTTCGAGTTCGAAATCATTGGCAGCAATTGATTCTATTGCAATGCTCCCAAGCAGATTTAAGTCCTTAATTACATTAAGCGGCAAATCAAATTGATTGTCTTGTGATTGATAGGTGTCGGCGGAAAAAGGTTGATCAGAACCATCATTACCAGAAATAGCATTTATAAATGGGGCAAGATCAATACGACTTGCTCTAAGTTCATACCGACTACTATAAGGAGTATATTCGTCCTTGAAACGGATATCTGCCTTTGCTTGAAAATCAGTTTCCCCAAGATTTCCTTGGAAATTTTCAAGAGTTAGTTCAGCCTGATCCCCTTTAAAGTCGAATTCAAAATTCAGAGTTTCACTCGCCTCTAAGGATCCAGAAAATTCAGGTTCCTGTTGGACTAAGCCTGTGGTTCTCATTAACTCAACTACGTCGAAATTATTCGACTGCAATGCTCCGTAATAGATGAGTTCGCCATTTTGCTTAGAAACATCGACCGTGCCCGTCAGCATCATAGGTGTAATTAGAAAACTAATGTCTTGAACCTTTGCCTCCGGAGGATCTGCATCCAAAGTGACTGTGCTTTGAAAATTCACTGGAAGAGGATTTGTCATACCACTGTCGAAAAAGCTTAAAGTGGATTTTATTTCAAAAGGCAGACCATTAAGATTCGTATTGTCGCTTTCCAGATCTAAGTTGCTGAGATTATAACGGTAACCCTGACTCGCGTTCTGAATATCCATGCTCGCATTCAAAACTCGAATCTTCTCGATTGAGACTGAATCATAATTCATGCTTTGCGGAATTTTATCTTCAGATATCTCATTTATATTGCCTAACCGCTTTTGTTGCCAAATATTTCTCCCATCTGGGTTGACGAACAGATTTATGTGCAAATCATGAATACTTAACTCTTGGACATTAATTTCATTTCCAAAGACTGTTTTAGCAGGCAGATCGACTCTGAGCTCCGATGCAGACGCTAGCTCTTGTGAGAAATTCTGGTTTCGTAGGCGCACGTCGGAGAAAATCAATCCAAAGGAAGGGAGATACTTGAATTCGAGGTCGCCTGCAATAGTAAGTTCATAACCAGTGGTAGACAAAACAAATTCGCGGGCCAGATTCTTTGCCTCATTTTCAGCAAGCCTGACTAGCAGAACTATTATGAGGCCGAAAAATATCGGGGTCGCAATCACAGTTATGGGTATTTTATTTTTCAACAGTGCTGTTACTCTAATTATGATCAAGGGATAGTTTACAGGAACCGATTTGCGTCTGCATCGCTTAAGGTTGCCCTTTGCTGATACCTAAGGTTGGTTTTATCGCTATCGCTTTTACTTATCTGAAGTCAGCATTATAATGCGATGTTTCCTCCACTGGGGTTCTTTATGACCGAAATTTCATCAGTTGACTCGCGCTCCACTCGTGTCGAGCGCAACACGAAAGAGACGCAAATTGAGATTTTCCTCAATCTAGATGGTTCTGGAAAACTTGATTCCCAAACTTCGCTGCCATTTCTTGATCATATGCTTGACCAAATAGCTAGACATGGCCTGATGGATATTGCTATCAAGGCGAAGGGTGACTTGGAAATAGATGCCCATCATACTGTCGAGGATATTGGAATAACCCTTGGTCAGGCTTTTAATAGTGCCTTGGACAAGACTGGTATCCGCCGATACGGGCACGCTTATGTTCCCCTCGATGAGGCTCTTTCCAGGGTAGTATTAGATTGTTCTGGGAGGCCAGGCCTTGAATACAAAGTGGATTTTGTAAAGGGTACAGTGGGTGACTTTGACGTCGACTTGTTTCACGAGTTCTTCCAGGGGTTCGTTAATCATGCCTTGGTTACGCTGCATATCGATAATATCCGAGGAAAGAATGCGCATCATCAAATAGAAACGATATTTAAGGCATTTGGGAGAGCGCTAAGAATGGCCGTTGAACTCGACCCGCGGGCTAAAAATGTAGTGCCGTCTACGAAGGGTAGTTTATAGAATTGGAATGTCCTAAGAGAGATCTAATTTTGGCAGGCACCGACCATCGTTTGTTAATCCTTAAAGATAAGAATCAATCGAAAAACCGAGCTTCGAATGAATAAGGTAGCAGTCATCGACTATGGCATGGGTAATTTACACTCTGTCACTAAGGCGATTGAATACGTGGGTAGAGAGCTCGGCGAAGAAACCGAAGTTTTGGTTACCTCCAACGCTCAAGACATATCCCAGTCAGACCGAATAGTTTTTCCCGGAGTTGGTGCTATCCGTGATTGCATGGCTGAAATTAAACGCTTGGGAATCGATAAAAAAATTCAAGATGCTATAAAAGAGAAGCCAATTTTGGCTATATGCGTTGGGATGCAGGCATTGATGAAACAAAGTGAGGAAAATCATGGAGTCCAGTGCATCGGTCTATTTGATGGAGAAGTCAAATTTTTTGGAGATCCGTTGTTAGATTCTGAGAACAGGATAATGAAAGTCCCTCACATGGGATGGAATCAGGTCAGGCAAACTAAAAATCACGCACTCTGGAGGGATATTCCTGACCACAGTCGATTCTATTTTGTGCATAGTTACTATGTCGATACCGAGGATCTTGAAAAAGTCGCAGGTATAACAAATTATGGTCTAGATATTGTGTCTTGTTTATCCAAAGAGAATATCTTTGCGGTTCAGTTTCATCCAGAGAAATCTCAAAAGATGGGTCAGACTTTACTACGTAATTTCTTAACATGGGACGGGCAGTAATAATGTTAGTTATTCCAGCTATTGATTTGAAGGATGGCCAGTGCGTAAGACTGCGGCAGGGTAAAATGGAAGAGAGCACGGTTTTCTCGGATAATCCTATTGAAATGGCCGGGCACTGGGTCGAGCAAGGAGCCCAAAGGCTGCACGTTGTAGATTTAAACGGAGCATTTGCTGGCACTCTAGTCAATTCCGATATAGTTGCCTCGATAGTAAAAAATTTTCCTAACTTAGAAGTACAGGTTGGTGGTGGAATAAGAACTCTCGAGGGTATAAAGTTTTACGTTGATGTTGGTGTTAGCTTCGTCATAATTGGAACAGCGGCGTTAAAAAATCCAGACTTTGTCAGAGAAGCTTGTCAAGCCTATGAAGGTAAAGTAATCGTAGGCCTTGATACTATTGACGGTAAAGTTGCTACAGAGGGATGGTCAGACGTATCGGACACCTCTGCTATCGAGTTGGTCGGTAAGTTTGCAGGTTTAGGCGTACAAGCGATTGTTTACACGGATATTGTCAGAGACGGCATGATGCAGGGATGTAATATTGATGCTACGGTCGAACTGGCGAGGCGCAGTCCTATTCCAATCATTGCCTCTGGAGGGGTTGCTAAGCTTGCTGATATTGTGGATTTAAAAGCCGCAATAAACAGCGAGGTTAGTGCAAACATAGTGGGCGCTATCACAGGCCGAGCCATCTATGAGGGTAAATTGGATTTGAGAACTGCGCAAGAATACTGCGATAGTGAGGCTGGTTAGCATGGGTTTGGCTAAGAGAATCATTCCCTGTCTTGATTGTGATAAAGGGAGAGTAGTCAAGGGTGTCAAGTTTTTAGAAATCCGAGACGCTGGTGATCCGGTCGAGGTGTCTAAGAGGTACTGTGACGAAGGTGCTGACGAAATTACTTTTCTTGATATCACCGCGAGCCATGAGGATAGACGGACCACTGTTGAAACCGTAAGCGCAATAGCAGGGGAGGTTTTTATTCCGCTTACGGTAGGTGGGGGGATTAGAAATCTTGACGACATAAGAGAAATGTTAAATGCTGGCGCTGATAAAGTTGCAATCAATACTGCGGCTGTATTGAACCCGGAGTTGGTAAAGCAAGCAGCAGAAAGGTTTGGTTCCCAATGTATTGTAGTGGCAGTGGATGCGAAACAGGTTAATAGAAAACATGAAGAGAAGAAATGGGAAATCTTTACTCATGGAGGACGCAAGGCGACTGGTAAAGACGCTATTGATTGGGTGAAGAAAATGGTTGAGAGTGGCGCGGGTGAGATACTTTTGACCAGCATGGATCGAGATGGCACTAAGAATGGTTTTGATTTGGAACTAAAGAGGCAAGTAAGTAGGGCGGTAACTGTGCCAATAATCGCGTCTGGCGGAGTTGGGAATCTTGAACATCTTGCCGAAGGTATACTAAAAGGAGAAGCAGATGCTGTTTTAGCGGCCTCTATTTTTCATTTTGGAGAGTTTACAATTGGTCAAGCGAAGACCTACATGGCAGGTCAAGGTATAGAAGTCAGGTTGTGAAGTATTTTCTTTTTTATAATTAGCCCTAATAAATTAAAAAAAGTTAAATCATTCTGGTTTGACCTGCGCGACAGATTCGGTCTGTATTTTCCCTTCTCGTAAAGAGAACGCATTGATTCCTTTCAATACATTTAGTGCCTCATTAAGAGGATAATCTGTTACCAATACTTCCTCAGCTGAGATTAGCCCATCTGCTATGTTATCTTCAGGCTGCTGATCAGCATTAGCATTGTCTAGTCGATTAGGTAGGTTAGATTCATTAATTTGTGTCACATTACTAGCAAGCTTAGTAACGAAAGCATTTTCTACGATAATATCTGGATCTATGCCCTGGGCCTGGATAGAGCGCCCATCGGGAGTAAAGTAGAGTGAAGTTGTAAGTTTAATCGCTCTTTGTTCGGCAAGAGGCATGACTGACTGCACTGAACCTTTTCCGAAACTGCGTGTGCCCATTATGATCGCTCTGTTATGGTCTTGTAATGCGCCTGCCACGATCTCGGAGGCGGATGCGGACCCATTATTTATCAGTACGACTAACGGAACGTCTTTGGCAATAGTTCTTTCGGTAGCCATAAATTCCATATCATTTCCTTCTAATCTTCCCTTGGTGGATACGATTCGGCCATCACTTATAAAAGTGTCAACTACGCCGACCGAAGCTTGCAATACACCTCCTGGGTTGTTTCGCAAGTCAAGAACAAGACCTTTTAAGTCGGGATCTTCTGTGGATACGTTTGTAAATTCATCTTCTAAATCTTGAGCGGTGTTTGCTCGAAATTGCGAAATCCTAAAATAGGCATATCCCGGTTCAAGCATCCTGCTTCGTACACTATTAATGGCAATAACTTCTCGAGTGATAGTGAGGTCGAATAACTCCCTCCCTTCTCTAGCAATGGTTACGGTCACAGATGTTCCAGGTTCCCCTCGCATTAAGCTGGCAGCTTCTTCTGGCATTATTTGTCTGGTCGGCGTATCGTTAATCTGAACTATGAGATCTCCCGCCTCAATGCCAGCTCTGTCCGCGGGCGTATCATCAATTGGGCTGATCACTTTGATATAGCCGTCCTCTCGACCCACCTCAATTCCCAGACCTCCGAACTCTCCAGTGGTTGTTTCCTGTAGGGCATCAAATTCATTTTCAACGACATAGGCCGAGTGTGGGTCTAATCCAGAGAGCATGCCTCGTATAGCATTCTCTAATAAAGTTTTATCGTCGACTTCCTCGACGTAAGATGCACGAATCCTTTCTAAAGCCTCGGTAAACATCCTAACTTCCTCTAGTGGTAACGGGAGAGGGGTATCGATATTATCCTGGGCATTACAAAAACTCGTCCAAAATAGCGTTGCAGCTAGGATCGGCTGAAGCAATTGATATCGAACGACGATGAAAGTCATAAATGTATCCTTGATACTAATTGTGTTTTAACCTCGAGGTATATTTTCACTCATGAAAATAATACTCAACTGTTCCATGATCATATTACCAGATTAGTGCTTGATCTCTACCCTTCAGATTTCGAGCCCCTAAGGTATTGACTCTAAACTTGCTTCTAGGGGTCTTCTACTAAAACTGTGCCGGTCATTTGATTGGGGATAGGCATATCCATCAAAGCGAGCATAGTTGGAGCAATATCACAAAGGCTACCAAGGTTTTTAAACTTGATTTTCTTGTTACCAACATATACCAGAGGAACGGGGCCTTTCGTATGTGAAGTTAGCGGTTGATTAGTTATTGTATCCAACATTTGCTCTACATTCCCATGGTCAGCGGTCACTATAAGTTGGCCATTAACTTCTTTGATGGCATTTATAATTTCATTTAGACAGTTATCAATTACTTCGACCGCTTTAACTGCTGCAGTAAAATTGCCAGTGTGGCCAACCATATCCCCATTTGCATAATTACAAATTATCGCATCATATCTGTTCGATACTATTGCTTCGACTAACTTGCCGGTAACTTCCGGAGCAGACATCTCGGGCTTTAAATCATAGGTAGCCACATCGGGAGAAGGCACCAAAATGCGATGTTCATTTTCGAAAGGCTCCTCACGCCCCCCATTGAAAAAAAAGGTAACATGAGCATATTTTTCGGTTTCTGCAATTCGAAGCTGCTTCTTTCCAGCATTTGCTAAATGCGCTCCTAAAACGTTTTCTAATTTGAGTGGAGGATAAGCACAAGCCGCAGAAATGTCTGAGGCATATTCGGTTAACATAACGAATTCGGACAACTTTGGAACTCGAGAGCGCTCAAATTCGATGAAGCTTTCATCAACAAAAACTCGGGTAAGTTGCCTTGCTCGGTCGGCTCGAAAATTCATGAAAATAACGACATCGTTATCAGAAATTGGAGGATATTCTCCAGCTCCAACAAGTGTGGGTTTCACAAACTCATCATCTTCCCCTCTTTCATATGCCGCGTTTAATGCAGTATGAACATCCTTGAATGAAAATTCGCTTTTGGATTCGGTCAATAATTCATAAGCTGGTTTTATTCGATCCCAACGATTATCTCGGTCCATAGCGTAGAAGCGACCGCAGATCGAAGCGATTCCCCCTAAGCCAGATGTCTTTAGCTCCCGATCCGTTTTTTTTAGTGAATTCATCGCGCTGCGCGGTGGAGTATCCCTCCCATCCAGAAACGCATGCAGTAAAACTTTTCGACAGCCTCGATCACTCGCGAGGCGTATCGCCTCCAATACATGATTTTCATGACAATGAATTCCCCCGGGCGACAGGAGACCGAGTAAGTGGACCGTTGAGTTTTCAGAAACGGCTTTATCCAAAGCTTCTTTTAGAATCGCGTTTTCCGCAAATTTTCCCTCTGCTATATCTTTGTCTATGCGAGTTAAACTTTGGTACACGACGCGTCCAGCTCCCATATTCATATGACCCACCTCTGAATTACCCATTTGGTCTTCAGGAAGGCCTACTGAGTGCCCAGATGTTGAAATGAGGGTTGCTGGTTGCTCATTCCAAATGCCATCCCATGTTGGAGTCTCCGCAGCAGTAATAGCATTATGGTCTGTTTTCGTCGTGTGACCCCAGCCATCCAAGATTAGTAAGAGTGTGGTTTTCACTGATTTACTCATTATTCCTAGGTCCTGCAATTAGAAAAGGTTCCACGTTGTGATACTTTTAAATCAGGATTATCTCGCGGATTCTACCCGATAGTCTATTTGTGTTAAAAATCGATGGATTCGCTAGTGGTTTTAGTCCTTCTGTAGTCGTCTCTGGGAGTGTATACTTCTTCACTTTTTAGGGCATCCTTGTGATAGGGTATCATCGCAAAAAAGTATTATAGCAGACCCCACAAAGCAATTTTTATAAGCGTTTTTTAAAAATTATGGTTCAATTTTTGGAATTTATAAGCAATCATTTAGTTCTTGCGTCTATGTGGGTTGTGACACTAGTTGCGATATTTTTTCACCATAAAAGAACATCAGCCAGCAGTGTGGCGCCGCAGGAAGCAGTGATGCTAATAAATCGAAAAAACGCTATTGTGGTCGATGTAAGGGACCGAAAGGAGTTTGATTCCGGGCATATCGTCGACTCCCTTAATATACCGCTAAGCAAGTTAAAACAAAGGCTCAATGAGTTAATAAAGCATAAGCAAAAGCCCCTTATTGTTGTTTGCAAAATAGGGCAACACTCTGGAGAAGCAGCTAAGGTGTTGCAGGATGCCGGACATGATCAGGTAGTGCGCCTTTCAGGTGGGTTATCCGAGTGGAAGGCTCAATCTCTGCCACTAGTTCAGGGCTGAAGTTAAAAATTAAGTTATTACTACATAGGAATGGGAATATTTATGGCTGAAGAAGATCTACAATCTACAGCAGGAACGGCAGATCAAGAACAACCTGCGGGTCCTCAATTCGCTTTGCAGAGAATCTACTTAAAAGATTCTTCATTTGAGTCGCCTGGGAGTCCCGGAGTTTTTCAAGGACAGTGGACCCCTAAAATAAATTTCGATATAAAAAGTAAGCATGAAAAATTGCAAGATGATTTCTTTGAAGTAGTGTTGGTTCTTACAGTCGAGGCGCAAGTAGATGAAAAAGTCGCGTTTCTAGTGGAGGTTCATCAAGCAGGCCTATTTGCGGCAAAGGGTTTTGATGCAAGTCAATTGGAGAACATGCTGGCAACTGTTTGCCCAACAATACTTTTCCCCTATGCTCGAGAAGCCATAGATTCTCTGGTTTTGAAGGGTAGTTATCCAGCCCTTGCATTGGCTCCAATAAATTTCGATGCAATTTACGCGCAGCAAAAGCAAGCACAGGCAGCTGAGGGCACAGAAACCAGCTCAAACTAAAAAGCAAATTTTTAGACGAATTAGCGGTTGTTCTAAGCGCCACCTGAAAAGTGGTCTTGTTGCCAGGCCTGATAGATTATAATTGCAACGGCGTTAGAAAGATTAAGACTTCGGCTGTTTGGTTTCATAGGAATTCGATAGGTATTTTCTAGCCCGATATCTTTGCGAATATGGTTAGGCAAGCCTCTCGTTTCTGAGCCAAAGACTATGAGATCATCAGCCTCAAAGTTGATTGCAGAGTAGGGTTCTGATCCTCTAGTACTAAACCCAAGCAGATTGCGATGTTCCTCTATATGTTCCTTGAAGTTTCGCCATCCAGTATGAACCGTTATTGCAGCGAATTCATGATAATCGAGGCCGGCTCGCCTCATTTTCTTATCTTCGAGCTGGAATCCTAAAGGTTCGATTAAGTGCAGGGTTGAACCAGTATTTGCGGCCAAACGAATTATGTTCCCAGTGTTTTGAGGAATATCCGGCTCAACAAGAACTATATCTACCATTTCTATAAATCAATTTTTGGATAAATAATCTATTTGGTTGTGGTGTTATCGGCTACCAATTTCAGTGATTGAAGGCAAATTAGAGTTTTCAAACTCCTTAATTTTCCGAGTTAATGTGTTCCTACCCCATCCCAAAAGGTCGGCTGCATCTCTTCTTCGTCCTGCTGTATGCTTTAATGCTATATCGATAAGTGTCCGTTCTAGAAGAGGGGTAGCTTCATCTAGGATGCCTGTATTTCCCAAACTCAGTTGCTGATCTGCCCAAGCGTGAAGCGCTTCTGTCCAGTTAGTATTTTCATCACTAGTAGATTTGCTGTTGGATAATTCAGGAGGAAGATCCGTTAGATAAACTTCTCGTCCAGATGCCATAACTGTAATCCATCGGCAGAAATTTTCCAGTTGACGAACGTTTCCTGGCCATTCCAGCCCAACCAAATATTTCTCTGTTTCGGGCCTTAAAATTTTAGGCTCCACCTCTAATTCTTTAGCAGCAACCTTTAAAAAGTGCTCCACCAGTTGAGAAATATCTTCTCGTCTTTCACATAATCTTGGTATATGAATACGAATAACATTAAGCCTATGAAACAAATCCTCCCGGAAAGCGTTTTTAGTAACCAAGCTTTCAAGATTTTGATGTGTTGCAGCTATTATTCGAACGTCTACTTTTATGGACGTATGTCCTCCAACACGATAAAACTCACCATCAGAAAGAACGCGCAATAATCTCGTTTGTGTATCTGGTGGCATATCACCTATTTCGTCTAGGAAAAGGGTGCCCCCATTGGCTTGCTCAAAACGACCTGTTCGTTGTTGAGTAGCACCAGTGAACGCGCCTTTTTCATGACCAAATAATTCCGATTCAATGAGTTCTTTTGGGATAGCAGCTACATTTAGAGGCACAAACTGCATGTCCTTTCTGGGGCTATGCTTGTGAAGTGCATGAGCGACCAATTCTTTTCCCGTGCCTGATTCTCCATTTATCAGCACAGAAATGTTGCTATTAGAGAGCCGACCGATGGCTCTAAACACCTCTTGCATGGCAGGTGCCTCACCAATTATCTCAGGATGACTTTTACTAACAGACTTGGTTGAGTCTCTATCGGTATCGCTGCTGTGATCAAGAGCTCTTTGAGTGATTGCAATAGCATCTTCGATGTCGAAAGGTTTTGGGAGGTATTCGAAAGCACCCCGGCTGTAGGATGCTACGGCACTATCTAAATCCGAATGAGCCGTCATTATTATAACGGGTAGACTAGGGTGAGATTCCTGTATCGTAGAGAGTAAATCGAGTCCATTCATGCCCGGCATCCTTATGTCGCTTATTATAGCATCCGGGGACTCGTGCGTTAGGCGATTAAGGAGGTCATCTCCATTTTCGAAAGTTTGAGTGATTAAACCTTTTTTACTCAGGGATTTATCTAGTACCCATCTAATAGAGCGATCGTCATCAACTATCCAGACTGAATTATTTGAGTTCATTTACTTGGTGTACCTTCGAAGTTGAAAATTTAGAATTACGTTGTATTGGTATAGTTACCGTAAATTTTGTCTCGCCAGGTTTACCATCACATTCAATCATACCCCCATGCTGAGTAACTATACCGTGAGATATTGGTAGTCCCAAACCTGAGCCGTCTGGTCGACCGCTGATCATAGGATAAAAAATAGTTTCAGAAATTTCTTGAGGTATACCTGGTCCGTTATCTATTATCTCTATTGCTACTGCTAGTTTATAAAACTTGGAGGCTATAGTAATGTTCCTACTAATTCGCGTCCGAAGAATAATCTCTCCGAGTTGATGATCAATCTCTGGACTAGTTAATGCCTGCAAAGAATTTCTTAAAAGGTTAAGTAGGGCTTGAATCATCTTTTCAGAGTCTGCTAAGACTGTCGGAAGACTGGGATCATAGTCACAGTGTAATTTAATGCCTTTACCCAAACTTTCAGCGGTTATTAAGTTTCTAACTCTCTCTAGTACCTCATGTATGTTTATTTCCTTAAGCTCCGGTGGTTTCCTAGAGCCTACAAGTCTGTCAACCAGATTACGTAAGCGATCTGCCTCCTCGATAATCACTTGTGTATAGTCTTTGAGTTCGTTGTCAGAAATTTCTTGAGCAAGGAGCTGCGCTGCTCCTCGAATCCCGCCGAGGGGGTTTTTTACTTCGTGAGCTAAGCCACGCACCAGTTCTCGAGTTGTTGTGTAAGCAGAATTCAAAGATACTTCTCGAGTAATTTTTTGTGATTGTTCAATGGAATTTAACTCCAGCAGAGCATTTGTTTCACCATTTTTTTCAAAAGGATTTATCGTGTAATCGACAATCAGTTTTTTGGAGTGAATTGTATGTAATTCAGCTCGCAGTTTAGTTAGGCTACTATTTTTAGCGATTGCTGTTTGCATCTCACCTATATCTTCTTCTGCGTTTTTTAGTACGTCACCGATAAAAAGAAAATGCGCTTTTTGGTCACTGATTTCTAAAAGTGCTTCAGCTGATGCATTGACATACAAAAAGCGAAGTTCGCCATTTAGCAAAACAATGCCAGTTGTGACGTTATCCAATAGTAATTTATGGTCGGTATTTAGGTTCACGAAAACTTATCTGTCATCTCAATGGGCTATTTAAGCGAAACTCCTTCTACCATCCGGCTATCTTCACTTATGCAATTACCAAACCAAATATTTAATGACTGGTGTGAGCCAATAAAATTGGGCTTTTGCCATAAGGTCAGCACATTGAGGGACGGCCTGTAAGCCAATATGCACCAAATTAGTGCATACATCAATAGTTTCTAGTTAACTACAAAAAAGCCCGGATAGAACCCGGGCTTTGTTAGATGGGGAAAGATTAAGACAGGCCTTCTTTTGTTGTCTTAATAATAGCTGCTGCGACCTTATAGGGGTCGGCATTGGAAGCTGTTCTTCTATCTTCAAGCCGGCCTTTCCAACCATCTTCCACAGTTCCCACGGGGATTCTGATTGAGGCTCCCCTGTCTGATACACCGTAGCTGAAAGTATCTATGGACTGCGTTTCGTGTTCACCAGTGAGTCTTTGGTCATTGTTTGCACCATACACGCTAATGTGTCGCTCCACATTTTTTCCAAATTCCTCGCAAATCTTGGTAAATACTTCTTTATCCCCAGAATCACGCATCACCGCGTTTGAAAAATTTGCATGCATTCCAGACCCGTTCCAATCAAGCTCCTTACCTAACGGTTTTGGCTCCCAGTTGATAGCGTAACCGTATCTTTCTGCCGTCCGCTCCAAAAGGTATCGAGCTACCCAAGTCTCATCACCGGCTTTCTTTGCTCCCTTAGCGAAGACCTGAAATTCCCATTGCCCAGCTGCCACTTCGGCATTTATACCTTCTACATTTATTCCAGCTTCCAAACAGAGATCAAGATGGTCTTCAATGCAATCTCTGCCATGGGCATTGCTTGCACCTACGGAGCAGTAATAAGGGCCCTGTGGTCCTGGATATCCTCCGGCAGGGAAGCCAGGAGGTAGGTTGGTTTTGGTGTCCCAGAGGAAATATTCTTGCTCGAAACCGAACCAGAAGTCTTCATCATCGTCGTCAATCGTAGCTCTTCCGTTAGACTCATGAGGTGTTCCATCTGCATTTAGCACCTCAGTCATCACCAAATAAGCATTGGCTCGATCAGGGTCTGGGTAAATAGCAACAGGTTTTAACAAACAATCTGAGTCGTCACCTGTAGCTTGTAAAGTTGATGAACCGTCAAATGACCACATAGGGCACTCTTCGAGAGTTCCTCCAAAGTCCGACCTGACTTGCGTCTTGCTGCGAAGGCTCTGAGTGGGTTTGTAACCGTCAAGCCAGATGTATTCCAGTTTTGATTTCATTTTCTAACTATCTCCTAAACGATATTCGACTACACGTTATAATTTTGCTTATCCACAATTCAAGGCGCGCTAGAAAGGTAGGGCAGCAGACATTAAACAAAGGCAAATCCATTAATATGTGTTGCGACATGATCCATAAAATGAAACTTATCCCTCTACATTGCTAGATATACATCTGCCTCAAACACTTTTTAAGGAGCAAAATATATGCCAGCAAAGATGCTCCTTCTCTGCCTGAAATTACATAAGTTTATGATAAAATTCAACCAATGAGCGCACTTAAATAGAGCGAGCTTGCCATGAGCGCACCATAAAAGAGCGTTATTTTGGTGCAAAAATGAAGCATTCTCTCAGTGATGAGTGTTATAGAGCTCAGTATTATAATTATGATTCTCAGAAATAGGTTTTATAAAGACTAAATGCTATATCTAATAAAACTTTCACCAGAAATTACGATCAAGAGCCGAGTTGTTCGAAGGCGATTTACACGGCAGCTTAGAAAAAATATATTTAAAGTGTTAAAAGAATTTGATCAAAAACTTGAGGTTCTTGGGAAATGGGACTCTATCGAGGTAAAGACTTTAATTTCTGATGACAGCCGCAACGCGCGTGTTCTAGATCGGCTGAAGAATACCCCTGGTGTTGGTCAGATTTGCTTAGTCCAAAAACACAAGCTTCCATCTATGGATCATATGTTGGAGTTAACACGGAATGCATACAGTGGCTCATTGAAGGGAAAGAGTTTTGCCGTCCGATGCAGGAGGACTGGTGATCATTCGTTCAGTTCGGTAGATATTGAACGTTTTATTGGACATGGATTGCTTCAGTCATGCTCCCCAAAAGGCGTCAACCTGAAAACCCCAGATGTTACGGTGGCACTTGAGATTCGGGATGATGATTTTTATATTGTGCAGACCAAGTTTAAAGGTTTAGGTGGTTTTCCCCTGGGATGCCAGGATTCGGTTCTATCATTAATCTCTGGAGGTTTTGACTCGTCAGTTTCAACCTACCTGAGCATCAAACGTGGATTGCAGACCCACTATTGTTTTTTCAGTCTTGGGGGTAGTTCTCACGAGTTGGCCGTCAAGGAAATTGCTTTGTTCCTATGGATGAAGTTTCACAGTTCTCACAGAGTCAAATTTGTTTCTGTACCGTTTGAACGCGTAGTAGAGGAAATCCTTAACAACGTCGAAGACTCTCAGATGGGAGTAGTTTTAAAGAGAATGATGATTCGAGCCGGAGTTTTAATTGCGAAGAAGCTCGGATTGAATGCATTAGTTACCGGAGAGAGTATCGCTCAAGTCTCAAGCCAGACCCTAGCCAATCTCTCGGTGATAGATGATGTTTCAGATAGTTTGATACTCCGACCCCTATGCACTAGTGATAAACAGGAGATAATTAATATCGCGCGGGAAATAGGTACTGAAGATTTCTCTAAAGATATTCCTGAGTATTGTGCTGTTATCTCCAAGAATCCTACTACCAAAGCAAAAAGAGTCAGAATCGAACGAGAAGAAGCACGAATTAAGGAAAAGGTTCTAAAGGAAGCGGTAGAAAAAGCTAAATTTCAAATAATTTCAGAATTACATCATGACCTAAGTTTAATAAAAGCTGATGTTGAAATCATCCGGAATATCAAAAAAGGCAGTATTGTTATAGATATAAGGCACCCTAATGAGCAAGAGGTTAATCCACTTGCATTAAACTGTAACGCAACAATTATTAATATTCCGTTTTACAGTTTATCGTCCAAGTTTAAAAGGCTTACTCAAAACCAAAATTACTTACTTTATTGTGACAAAGGAATGATGAGTCGCTTGCATGCGGCAAACTTAATAGAGCAGGGTTTTAGTAATGTTTCAGTTTTAGATTTAAAAGCCGCAGAATAATTCAGAGCTTCGTTCAACTTATGATTATATTTCCCTAGGTGCTCGTGTATACTCGCGCCTTTTCCGGTAGTTCAGTAAAAATACCTTAAGACTCAACCTACACTGTTAAATGAAGTCCAGCGATTATGGAACAAAGCATAAGAAATATAGCCATTATTGCGCATGTCGATCATGGTAAGACGACTCTTGTTGACAAACTACTTGAGCAATCTGGGACATTGAAGGCTAGAGGTAAGCAGATCGATAGGGTTCTGGATTCAAACGATCAAGAGCGAGAGCGAGGGATAACCATACTCGCAAAGAATACAGCAATCTATTGGAAGAATTACCATATCAATATTGTTGATACACCAGGTCACGCTGATTTTGGAGGAGAAGTAGAACGCGTTCTATCGATGGTAGACAGTGTTTTATTGTTAGTAGATGCAGTAGAAGGACCGATGCCACAAACGCGTTTCGTAACTCAAAAAGCGTTTGCGCAAGGACTTAACCCTATTGTTGTGGTAAATAAAGTTGATAGACAAGGCGCTAGGCCTAATTGGGTAATAGATGAGGTCTTTGAACTTTTTGACAACTTAGGGGCTAATGACAATCAACTTGATTTTCCGGTAATCTATACTTCAGCCTTGAGGGGCACATCAGGATTAGATCCTGACAAGCAACAAAACGGTATGGATGCGATTTTCTCAATGATCGTAGAACAAGTCCCGCCACCGAATGTAACAACAAATAAACCGCTACAGATGCAGATCAGCGCACTTGACTATGACAGTTACGTTGGCGTTATCGGGGTTGGCAGGATATCTCATGGAGAGGCAACTCGGAATCAACAGGTTGCTGTTGTTGATCGGGGGGGGAAGGTATCCAAGGCAAAAATACTGCAGGTAAAAAGTCATCTAGGGTTAGAACGAGTGGATGTGGAGTCAGCATCTGCTGGCGAAATAATTTGTGTTACTGGAATTGAGGGGCTGCAAATTTCGGATACCATTTGTGACCCGACGTCCGTTGAGGCAATGCCGCCCTTGACCGTCGACGAGCCGACAATCACTATGACATTTCAAGTTAATGATTCCCCATTTGCCGGTTTGGATGGTAAGTACATTACGACTCGCCAAATAAAAGAGCGGTTGGAGCGCGAGCTTCTTCATAATGTTGCCCTCCGGGTTGAACAGGGAGAAACACCAGACAAATTTGTTGTGTCAGGTCGGGGCGAACTGCATCTAGCAGTTCTCATAGAGACTATGAGGAGGGAAGGCTATGAGCTCGCTGTTTCAAAGCCAGAAGTGATAGTTATTGAAAAGAACGGTAGTAAACAGGAACCCTACGAATCTTTACTTATCGATTGTGATGGTCAGCATCAAGGCTCGGTCATTGAGGAGTTGGGTGCCAGGAGAGCGGAACTCCAAGATCTAATTCCAGATGGGAAAGGTCGTGTAAGAATCGAATTTAAGGTTCCAACTCGTGGACTTATCGGTTTTCGGTCACAATTTTTATCCCTCACTTCGGGGTCAGGCCTTATGACTCATAATTTTGATTGCTATGGTGATTATAAGGAGGCAAATCTTGGAGGCAGGGTCAATGGTGTGCTCGTTTCAATGGTAACCGGTAAGACACTTGGGTATGCGCTCTTTAACTTGCAAGAAAGAGGAAGGTTATTTGTTGAGCCGAATGTAGAGGTTTACGAAGGTATGATAGTGGGAGTAAATAGTCGTGGTAATGACTTAGTAGTAAATCCAACCAAGGCTAAACAGTTAACTAATATTAGAGCATCTGGTAGTGATGAAAATATTTTACTGACACCTCCCATCAGCCATAGTTTGGAGCGCGCGATGGAGTTTATCTCTGACGATGAATTGGTGGAAATAACGCCAAATCACATTCGACTGCGTAAAAAGTATCTTACTGAAAATGAGCGAAAACGCAGCGCACGTCAGCAAGAGATCTCAAAGTGATAGCCTTAATACAAAGGGTCAGTTATGCGAAATTGCTTGTCGATGATAAACCTTTTAGCCAAATCGATGGAGGAATTCTAGCGCTAATAGGTATTGAGAAGGCGGATGTAAAATCAGATTCCGAAAAATTATTGAGCAAGATACTAGACTACAGAATATTTAATGATGAAGATGGAAAGATGAATCTAAGTGTTAGAGATATTAGTGGTTGTCTGATGCTGGTTTCACAATTTACTCTGGCTGCCCAAACCATGAGGGGCTTGAGGCCTAGTTTTTCGTCAGCAAAGCGACCAAAGGAAGCAGAGGAAATATATAATTATTTGGTTGAGATAACTAAGAAGACCTACGAAAAAACGGCGTTTGGTAAATTTGGCGCTAACATGAGGATCACTCTTGAGAATGATGGTCCTGTAACTTTTTGCTTACGCATATAGGGAAGAGTGAGTTACTCTGCGACACTACTCTCTTGTTTCTTTTGCATTAATCGGCCGGCCAAGATGCCTAATTCGAACAGAGCCCACATGGGTAAAGCAAGCATTGATTGAGTAAATGGGTCCGGTGGCGTCAGAAGCATCGCGATTACGAAGCATCCAACAACTACGTATGGTCTTTTTTCGGACAGCGAATCGGGTTCCGCTAATCCAGCCCAAATACAAAGAAAGACAGCAATCGGAATCTCAAAAGCGATTCCAAAAGCAAAGAAAATTGTTAGAGCAAAACTCAAAAAGCTACTAATATCAGGTGCTACTTGAATGCCTTCTGGTGCGACAGAAATAAAGAAGCCAAAAACAATTCCAAAGAGCACGTAACGGGCAAAGGCTATTCCGGTGTAGAATAAAATAACGCTAGAAATGAAGAGGGGAATTGCGACAGCCTTCTCATTTTTATATAGCCCTGGTGCTATAAATGACCAAAGTTGATAAAGGACATATGGCGCCGCCAGCAGAAAAGAGACATAAAAAGTCAACTTAAAGGGAGCAAAAAAAGGAGAGGTTGGGTCTATTGCAATCATAGTAGACCCCTCAGGCAGTGCTTGGACTAAAGGAAGTGCTATATAGTTGTATATATCATTGGCCCAATAAAATAGACCAAGAAAAAACAAGACAATTGCAATTACGCATTTTAGGATTCGATCACGCAATTCTACTAAGTGATCGATAAGCGTCAGTTCTTTTTCTTCCTCAGCCAACACCATCTTTTTCTACTACCTTTCCTGTCTTTTCAGCTTGCGCAAGTTTGGGATTTTTGGCTGGGGTGTAAGTTTCTCTAACGGCTTCTGTGGGAGTATTCGAGTTCTGTTTATGGTCAGTTCCTGAAATATTCTCAGAAGGATTTTGATCTGCGGTAGAGGGCGATGCTCCGGGGTCAAAATCTTCGGTATTGACCAGCGAGTTAACGGAGGTTTCCGTATCTTTTGCAACCTTATTAACTTTTGTCTTTGCATCTTCAATCTGAGCCATCACCGATTCATTGTGTAATTGCCTTCTTATTTCATCGGTATTAAGCTCTCTTTCAACCTCTGCTTTCACTTTGTAAAACGAACGCCTGAATCGTCCAATCCATAAGCTAGCGGTCCTGATTGCTGATGGTAATTTATCAGGACCAATAACTATCAAGGCGACTATTAATATCAGTAATATTTCAGTTGAGTGAATGTTAAACATATACTGAGGGCACTCGTATGACGAAGGACTTTATGAAAATGATGCCTTGCTAAAAATTTGTTATTTAGTTTCGATTTTTTCAGCGGCTGCCTCAATAGTCTCACTTTCTGAGTTCTCAGTTTCGTCAGATTCTTCCTCAGACTCTTCTTTTTCATCCTCCTTCATGGCGGTCTTGAAACCTCTTAAGGCTCCGCCGAGATCAGACCCCAAGTTGCGGAGTTTTTTTGTACCGAATAGCATTACCACGATAAGCAAAATAATAAGTAGTTGCCAAATTCCTATTCCACCTATACCCATTGTTCACCTCCTATTCAAACTGCTGCAAATTTGATTATGAATTAATTTTGACGAGCGGCTTTTTCCTCTAGGCCAGAGATATTAAAACGTTTCTCAAGTTCCTCCAAAACTTTTCTAGGCTCCAGATCGAGATGGCTCAACATAACCATAGTGTGAAACCAAAGGTCTGCCGTCTCATGGATCACTGCTTCTCTACTCTGGTCGGTCGTCTTATTATGATCCTTGGCAGCAATTATGGTCTCAATCGCTTCTTCACCAACCTTTTCAAGTATTTTATTAATACCTTGCGCATGCAGGTTTGCGACGTACGACTCCTTAGTTGAGGCAGTTTTTCTCTGTTCTAGAATTTCTGTTAACTCGTCAATTATTTTACTCATTCTATCATTCAACTCGTAATCTAAATACTTTCTAAAGAGTTATTGTTTATCATAAATGGAAGACGGGTCTTTGAGTACCGGACCATTAACCAACCACTTACCGTCCTTATATTTTTGATAAAAGCAGCTCTCTCTGCCAGTGTGACATGCGATACCGCCTTTTTGTTCTACTTCATACAATAAACTGTCATTGTCACAATCTAGATATACGTCTACTATTCTCTGTGTGTTTCCGGACTGTTCCCCTTTTTTCCATAATTTGCCCCTTGATCGAGACCAATAAACAGCAGATCCTCCTGAAACCGTGATTTCCAGGGCTTCACTATTAACCCAGGCCTGCATGAGAACCCGACGAGAGGTAGCGTCAACTGTCACCACTGGCAAAAGGCCATCCTGGTTCCACTTAATTTGATCTATAAAAGAAGACATTAACTAAGTATGAGCCTTCATCGATCAAAATACAAAAAATAGATACCAAACCCACCGAGAATGAGGGAGACGCTTGGGACACTTGCCAGAACGTTAAATGGAGTGCCGAGTAAAGCGAGTGTCGCCAGTGAAACACACGTTACGCCAAGGAAATTTTTTTGCCGAATTTTAGTCTTAATTGCCCTTTCTTTCTTATATTGTTCTTTTAACACACCCGATTGTCGGGACTTAACCGTTGGATTTTGCGTTAGATTGTCTATTATAAGCTGGGGCAAGTCGGGCAGTTGATCAATCCACCCCGGAATGCTTTCTTGGATTTTAGCAAGGAAAACAAAAGGGCTTATGCGACGAGAATGCCAATTTTCTAGGTATGGAAGAGCTGTTTTCCAGAGATCAAGGTTGGGGTAGAGCTGTCGACCAAGACCTTCCACGTTTAATAAGGTTTTTTGCAAGAGAACAAGCGATGGTTGTACCTCCATTTCAAACCTACTCGCCGTTTGAAAGAGCTGAACTAACAACTTACCAAACGAAATTTCTCCTAGTGGTTTTTCAAAAATAGGTTCGCATACGGTTCTAATTGCGGTCTCAAATTCCTGCACCTTGGTGTCTCTTGGTATCCAGCCACACTCAATGTGTAACTCTGCTACTTTTCGATAATCCCTCTTGAAAATTGCGAGTAGATTCTTAGCTAAGTACTCTTGATCTTGATTAGACAGGGTGCCCATGATTGCGCAGTCTATTGCAATATATTGGGGCGTCTGTTGCGATGAAGTAGAGACGAAGATGTTTCCGGGATGCATGTCAGCATGGAAAAAGTTATGCTCGAAAACTTGTGTGAAAAAGATATTTACGCCTGTCTCCGCTAAAATTTTTAGATCAATTTTGTGTCTTTTAAGCTCTTCGATATTTGACACTTGAATGCCATGAATTTTTTCGGTGACTAAAATATTCTTTCGGGTAAAGTCCCAGTAAACTTTTGGTATATATAATTCCTGAGAAGAATCGAAATTTCGAGCGAGTTGAGAAGTATTTGCGGCTTCAGATCGCAAGTCGAGTTCATGAAAGATTACTTTCTCATAGTCGTCGACAATTTCAATAAGGCGCAGGCGACGACCGATGGGAGAGAGAATTTGTATTAGACTTGCTAGGCCTCTTAATAACTTTAGATCCTTTTGTATCGTTTTCTCGATATTCGGACGAATAACTTTGATAACGACTTGGTCACCATTTTTAAGAGTTGCGTTGTGAACTTGTGCTACGGAAGCAGAGGCAAATGGCTTAGATTCAACCTTAGAAAATATTTGCTGGGTTTTCTCGTCTAACTCTTCTGAAAGAATTTTCTCGATAGAAGGTGATTCAAATGGGGGAACATTGTCCTGGAGAGTTTGAAGTTCACCTGCCAAGTCATCTGGAAGGAAATCTCTTCTTGTAGAAAGAAGTTGACCGAACTTGACATATATTGGACCGAGCTCTTCCATGGTTTTGCGCAGACGAACGGAACGAGGTTCTCTAAGGTAACGCCGATTGCCAATAAAAAAAGGTGAGAGCACACAGCGCAGAAGCAAAGTACCTTTGTGACCCCGCAGAAATGTATCAAGGCGATAGCGACCGAGCACCCTAAGTAGATAAAATAACCGCGCTAAATAAACCAATTAAATTTCCGAGTCTCTTGACTGGGTGAATGTAAACAGGCAAATAAACAAGGGTAAAGTTGTTTTTAAAAAAATCATCCCTCTGTACGGCTTTCTATTTTTTGGGATAGGCGCTGCACTCTTGCCATAACTCGATCGACTCGCAGCTTGAGTAAATCTAGGTCATGTTTAAAACGGTCTAGTGTCCTGATTGGGGGAAAGAGTTCTGTCTCCTCTTCCATGTAGTCATGTAAGTTACGATTAACGGATTCTCTGAATCGATTGCTCCAATCGATTGCTTTTCGTCCATTTTTAGCTACCTCATTGGCGGCGATATGCCCAAGCCATGGACTAAGTGCTCTCGGCCAATCTATGTCAATTGTCAAGAGAGCTTCTTGGAGTTCTTGGGCAAGGATAGCATCACCAGCAAGATTAATTTTTGGATTGAAAGAAACACCTTCCCCACGATTGGAAAGTATCTTTAACAGTTGATCACAATCCCCTGAGACTTTAAGATCCGCATGCGCCTCAACTTGGTTTTCATCAGCCTCTATGAGGCGTATCTGTCTGTAATCGAACTGCACGATTAAACGCATTTTGGGCGATGAAGTGTTAATTTCCAGAGATTTTCCAGCTAAGTTGGAAAATTTTCTCTCCACATGGGAATCGTTTCGGATTAGATGGTTGATAAATTTTTCCGCCGGCCAGAGGATGGTTGTTGACAACGGAAAGTTCATTGCTTTTTTAATCCTATGTGGACAGCACAAATACCATTCATGATGTTTTTGTAACTACATTTTTCTAAACCGGCTTCTAATAGCATTTCGAGCAGAGTATTTTGGTCTGGATGCATCTTTATTGACTCTACAAGATAACGGTAGCTATTTGAGTCGCCCGTCAATAGTTTGCCTGCTACAGGCCAGAGTGATGAGTAGGCATCGTAGGCTTTGCCGATAATTGAGTTTTCAGGCTTAGAAAATTCCAAGATCACCAGTCTTCCTCCTGGTTTAAGGACTCTTTCCATAGATCTAAGGGCAGCCTCTTTGTTAGTTACGTTTCTGAGTCCATACGCAATGCAAATACAATGAAAGGTATTATCCGCAAAGGGCAGTCTCTCCGCGTTAAGTTGAGCAATGCTAACATTCGAATCTCTTCCAGAATCTATAAGGCGGTCTCGTCCAACTTTGAGCATGGCATCATTAATGTCTGCGAGAACCACTTGCCCTGATGCTCCGACTAAACTTGAAAACTGCTTGCTTAAATCCCCGGTCCCGCCAGCAAGATCAAGAACTCGCTGGCCCTGGCGTAAAGCGCTTAGCTGTATTGTAAATCTTTTGATAAGCCGGTGAGTTCCAAGAGACATAACGTCATTCATTAGGTCGTAGCGATTCGCTACGGAGCGGAACACCTCCGCGACTCGTTCTTGTTTATCAGCTTTTGAAATTTTCTCGTACCCGAAGTGAGTCGTTTCTTGGTCATCTAGGTTTTTCATATGCTAATTTTTAAGAGGCTTAATTTCTATAATTTGTGAATCAAGGGGGGCAGGCTCCCGAGTTTTACCAGCCTTTTCTAATTTTAGCAGATAGTCATCCCAAAGTGTCTTTTTGTCCTGGCTAAGAGACGCTAAGTAGTCCCAGCTAAAAATTCCTGAGTTATGTCCATCATCAAATTCCAATTTCAGGGCATAGTTTCCTACCGGCGCTACGGTTTTTAATTTAACATTTCGCTTTCCGGCCTGGAGTACCTCTTGACCTTTTCCATGGCCCCTGACCTCAGCAGAGGGGGAGTGCACTCTTAAAAACTCTGAAGTGAATTCGACAAGGCTACCATCACTGTAGATCAGCTCAAGTGTATTTGACCGTTTTCGTAATTTGACTTCGGTTGGCGTTTTATTTTGCATTTATGGTTAATGGTCTAAAGAATATAGCGACTCAGGTCTTCGTCTTCAGCAAGGTCGGTAAGTTGTTTTTCTACAAAAGATTTGTCAATAATTAATGATTCTTTCACACTAAGGGCGAGATCTGAGGCTGAATAAGAAACCTCCTCCAACAACCTTTCCATTACCGTATGTAGCCTTCGCGCACCAATATTTTCTGTTGCTTCGTTAACCTGCCAAGCGATCTCTGCGATTTTTTCTATACCATCGTTGCTAAAACTGATTTCTAAATCTTCTGTTCCTAGCAAAGCTCGATATTGATCTGTTAGAGATGCATCCGGCTCGGTTAGTATTCTTTGAAAATCACCCGCCGACAGTGCATCTAGCTCGACTCTTATTGGGAGTCGCCCCTGCAGTTCTGGTATCAGATCAGAAGGTTTTGATAGGTGAAATGCACCGGAGGCAATAAAAAGTATATGGTCTGTTTTCATACTTCCATATTTTGTTGAAATCGTTGAACCTTCGATTAGTGGCAGTAGGTCTCGTTGAACTCCCTCTCTCGAGACGCCGCCGTTTCCATGTTCATTTTTATTCGTTACTTTGTCTATCTCATCAATAAAAACAATACCGGTTTGTTCTGCCGCTTCTATCGCTCGGTTTTTTATCTCTTCATCATTGATCAGTTTTCCAGCTTCCTCTTCTTTAATAATTTTGAGGGCTGCTTTTACAGACATTTTTCTCGACTTTTTGCGGCCACTGTTCATGTTAGAGAACATGCTTTTCAATTGATTCGTCATATCTTCTAAACCAGGAGGTGCCATAATTTCGACTC
>CACJAW010000016.1 GCA_902591495.1 uncultured Pseudohongiella sp. | reverse complement strand
TTTAGTTTCGCTGTCTATAATCCGTTTAATCTTTATTCTCAAAATCCTTTTTTACCAATTTTGGAGGGGTGACGGTTGGCAGTCCCGTCCGGTTTTGGAACGCATTGAAGATTAATCTGTGGTACAAAATATATTATTTCGTGTCATTAAATATCTATAGTATATTCTGGTGGAACATGAAAAAACTAACCGCAACAATAAGCGCATTTTGCATTTCTCTCGGCCTTCAAGGTCAAACTTTGTCGGTTAATGAAACGACATCGGATACCCTATCAAACGATAATATTAAACTAACCTTTTTGGGCACTGGCGCTCCAAGGCCTTCGCTGACTCGCTACGGGCCATCTATCCTAGTCGAAGCAGGTGGTCAAAAATTGTTAGTTGATGCTGGCCCCGGTATGCGAGAAAGGTTGTTTGAAGCAGGCGGATTTGAGTTGCTTACTGATATCAATCTTATAATTCTTACTCATTTACACTTTGATCACACAATCAGCGTACCGGGCTTGTGGTTGAGTGGTTGGTTATTTGGGCGTAAAAGCCCAATGACAATATATGGACCTGTAGGAACTGAAAGTATGATGGGTCATTTTGAGTCAGCTTATGCTTGGGATATTCGCTATAGGGAAATAGTGGGTGTTCATGAGCGGGGTTCCGAGTTAAATGCCTTTGATATCGAACCAGGAGTTTTCTATGAACAAGACGGCTTAAAGATTACTGCGATTAGTGTGGAGCATATGCCGGTAATAAAAGGATACTCTCTGAGTCCTGTCCTAGAAGGTTCTACTCTAGGGTTTCGAATCGACTATAATGAACGCAGTGTAATTTTTTCTGGGGACACGCGCACGACATCCTCTTCAAATCTGATAGAGCACAGTATGGGTGTTGATGTTCTGATACACGAAGTTCAAGTTCCAGCGCCGGGTAATTCGCCTGAGGCACAACTCGCTAATGTCAGTTTGTCGGTCCACTCCACACCCGAACAAGTTGCTGCGTTATTTAGAAATACACGCCCGCGTCTTGGAGTGTATTCTCATATTATTCCTCCAGAGTTAACTTCCGAACAAATCACAGAGGCGACTGATTATGACGGCCCTATGCTGGTTGCAGAAGATTTAATGACGCTGACAATTGGTGATGAGATCACAGTAGGTATTGCAGGAGATTCCGGTACAAATATTTTTACTGAAGCTGACGTAGTTGATCAATAGTAAATTTTCAGAGGAAGAATGTTGCTCCTCCTGTGGTTTTGAAGTAAGTACTTCCTGCTATTACTGCATTTATATAGGTAGCAAAAATTAGTGTCCAATTAGTGTCCACTTGCTGTATTTAACAGGAAACCAGATCGATACCAACTCAATACATAACTGAAATAAGCTATATAAATTAGTGACTTAACTATACCTATTGAGTACCTGCTGGAATCAGAGAGTCGTATTCGAATCCCGTCCGGTCCGCCATTTAACTCTCTGATTTTATTAAATTTTATTTTCTAGAAATGCCAATTGGGATGCATTTGGGATGCATTAGGAGATTTTGCTCATTGGTTCAAGAAGGGAATAGTCTTCATTCCAGTTTAACAATATTCCTAACCCTCTAGCTTTGTGGAAGAGGGTGGATCTTGTTCAGGATGTAATAACTGATGAGGGTAGAGAAAAAGCCGAATCTTTGAGATTCATAACAATCGAAGAATATGAAGCAAATGTTGCAAGCGGAAAACTGTTATAGTTGTTAGTACAAATCAAGGGTTCCTTATACCGGATCTTCGGCAACGCTCTGAGCAATATAAGACATTGTCCCAATCTCTCTGCCATTTCTTTCGCCACGTAAAGGCTTTGTTACAAACCTTGCAGGTCTTGGACAATTTACTAATAACAGCACGATCTCTGCGTGCTTTATTTAATTTACGATCTGGCATAGGGGGCACAAATATAAGCGTCGGCTTCCAATGAATACTTTTTCTATAGAGGTTTTACAGGTGTGGCACTTTTTACCACTTCGCCCGAAAACAGCATGTCGATAAGCAGATCTCGAGAGTCCCAGTAATTTTAACCTCCTTACAAGGCGTTCAGGATTTGTTACTCCATTTTGAGTGTAAGCTCGCTGACAAATTTTTAACGTACTTCGGCTGATCTGATTGATACTTTTTAGCGCAAGTTCCTTTGGTTTTTTTAGAGGATTCGCTCTTGCGTCGAAGAGAATTTCAGATCTGAGATAATTACCGACCCCCGCTAAAAAGCTCTGATCGAGAAATAGTGATGCTAATTGACGATTTCTGAACTTGTTGCTCAGCAGGCGTCTGGAAACAACCCTCCACGTTAGATCTTCATCTAATATGTCTGGTCCGATTTTAGCTAGGAACGGATGGTCTTCCATTACCTCTGACTGAAGCACACTAATATCACTTGCGCTGAACAATAAAGCCCTATGGGAATGAGTGTCTAATGCCATCCTGAGGGATCGTCTAGTCTTAGGAAAATTGCCAGTCTTGACAATGTTCCATCTTCCATAGAGCTGATTATGAGAGTAAATCGTGTATCCTGAATCTAAAGAGGTCAGCAGAGCTTTTCCTCTCGTGGTAACCGCTTCTACTCTGGAACCTTCTAATATTTTTTCGAAGGCTTTGAGTTCCTCTGAATAAAAATAGACATTGATTAGGAGTTGTCCATATAGAACACGAGATAAACGATCGGCTGCACGTCTTATTTCCGGACCTTCAGGCATGAAGCCGCAATTTCTTTAAATGTTTTGCTTTCCGTCCGTTCACCCGTTGGCGCCATTTTCTATAGGAGCCTCTCTTCAGGGTCTTTTTCATTAGATTGATCACTTCTCTTTCAGAGCAATTAAAATTTAATTTGATTGCTTCAAAAGGGGTCTTATCATCCCAAGCCATCTCTATAATTCTGCTCAAATCTGACTTGCTAAAATGGCAAGGAATTTTAGTAGTATGTTGGATATTTTCTGTCATTAGTCTGGCTCAAATGACTCGCGCTAACTTTACAGCAATTTTAGATCCGGCACTTACCAAGCGACACCACATACAGAGTAAATTGCCAGGTTGGCTGAGAAGAAGGCTCGTCGCTTCTGACTCATGTTTCGCTTCATCGTTGCAGCAAGTTTGTAAGGCACTACATATAACTGGGTGGATATTTTCATTCTGAAGTCGGTGTATCTGCAACTGGTAATGACGAACTACGAAACTTTCAACAGCAGAGATGGTTGCGAAGACCGCCCTAGATCCAAATATTGAAGGTAAGGCGCCAGTCAGAAAGCCCAAAATTTTCCAGAGAGGTATGAGAACTGACCTATCTTTTTTATCAAGGAAACTTTCAATTTTTTCAAGATGGCTTAACTCTGTTGTTAAATGGTTCTTTGCAAACTCTTTCACGGCATCTTCGCTGGCCGTCAATAAAATTCCCTGGTAAATCCAGATTGCGCCGGTTTCGCCGGCATGATCAGAACGCAGATCTGCTATCAGCCATTGTGGTTTGGATTCTCTTAAATTTGAGTTAATTTCATTCGAATTCATGGGGACAATAACGCTCGCTAATTTATTTTGGACTTTAAGCGCGAAAAACTTTTCAGAGAAATGCTTGTAACTGAAATTCGTCTTAAAAATTAGATTACGGTCAAGTAATGAAATTTGCAGGAATTTTACTTACAATTCTCTTCCCAACGAGGAACATAAAATGCACGACAAAATTCTTAAAGTGGCACTATGGATTTGTACCTCTGTTTGTTAACGATAGAATTTTAGATAATTAAAGAGTGCAACCGTTGAGGCTCAAATTGTCATGAACTGGTATGACGTTTGGGGGAAAACGGGTGGGCGGTATTAGATACTTTAGACGATTAGGAATACTGTAATGATAATAGTTATTCATGAGAATAAAGAGTGGATTTCGCCTTTTGCCTTGGCTTTCGAAAGTTTAAAACTTAGTCACGACTTTTGGTATTTGCCTGAAATGAGCCTTGATCTTACAGAAATTCCACCAAATGCAGTTTTCTGGAACAGAATGAGCGCATCCTCCCATACGAGAGGTCATAGATATGAACCAGAGTTGACCGCGGGTATTCTGTCTTGGCTAAAGCGCCATAATCGAGTAGTTGTTAATGGTCCCAAGGCTCTGGATTTGGAAATTAGCAAAATTAGACAGTATCAAGAGATGGAATCATTCGGTATCTCAGTCCCAAAGACTTTTTGTTCGTTGCGCAGCAGCGACTTGCTGAGTGCGGCAGATAAAATAGGGTTCCCTTTGATAACTAAACACAATCGAGCAGGTAAAGGATTAGGTGTTAAAAAATTTGATAGCCATAATGCTTTAGAGAACTATTTAAGCGGCAGCAATTTTGAAAGCTCGCCTGATGGAATCACTTTGCTTCAACAGTACATTGAGGCTCCCTCCAATTCCATTACACGTATGGAGTTTGTGAATGGCAAGTTCCTCTATGCTGTTGAGGTGGATACAAGAGACGGATTTGAGTTGTGTCCGGCAGAGGCATGTGAACTTGATTCAAACTGCCCAACAGTGGAGGTAAACAAATTTACAATTTGCAACGATTTTGAATTAGATGATCTAGCAAGATATGAAGAGTTTTTGTCACATAACGACATAGGTATAGCGGGCATCGAGATAATATATGATAAGTCAGGGAAAAGTTGGGCTTACGATGTGAATACTAATACTAATTATAATCCGCAAGCCGAGTCTATCGCCGATGTGAGTGCGCCTAATGCGATTGCTCGTTATCTTTCATCAGTTAAGTCGGACTCCTAATTACTCACCTCATGACCGATGAGTAATTTCAAAATAAATTTTAATAGGTCTATTCTGGTGACTGCAACAGCATAGTCGTGGGAGAGAAATAGCTATGCGTAGTCGTAGAGTGTCCTTTGCAGAACCTCCGCTGGAAGAGGTTAAATTCTCAGATTTCTCCAGACACAATATTCATTTTAGTTTCCTCCGCTTGGATAAGATTCACTCTGAATTAGGAGGTAACAAGTATTATAAGTTGAAACAGAACATTAACCATATTTTGACCTTGGGAAGACCGACGGTTGTTAGTTTTGGCGGGGCGTATTCAAACCATTTGAGGGCATTGGCTGCAGCAGGAAGGATATATTCGTTCAAGACTATTGGTTTTGTGCGTGGAGAAATTGTGAGGCCTCTCAATCCTATTCTTAAATTTTGTGAGGAAAATGGTATGGAACTCAAAGAGATTAGCCGAGAGAACTATCGTCTAAAATCCTCAATAAATTTTGTTAGAAAACTGCGATCAGAACTAGGTGAATATTACTTGTTACCTGAAGGTGGGAGTAATCTTAATGCACTGAAAGGATGTGCTGAGATCCCCCGACTAATCCCTAATGAGACTGAATATAATTTGAGATACATCACACTTGCGTGTGGTACCGGACTCACTCTCTCTGGCATTGTTATAGGTGCAACTCAGTTAGAGCGAACACAGGCGATTGGTTTCTCTGCACTCAAGGCCCCTGGATATTTGAATCGTGAGGTCGAAGGATATTTGAGCTCAATTTCAGAAGAGTTTTGTTCGAATAGTCTCATCCCTTGGAGAGTAGAGGATGAATATCATTGCGGTGGGTATGCCAAGAAAACGCCTAAATTGATCGAATTTATCGAACGGTTTACTCAGGAAACAAGTGTGCCTATAGAGCCCACATACACTGGCAAAATGCTGTATGGACTGAGTCAGCTTTTGGATGATGGGGTTGTGGAGTCAAGCACGCAGGTTGTTGCTATCCATACTGGAGGTGTTTACCTCAACTGACAGATGTTTTAAAGCTATTTGATTCTGATTTAACAGGGCGGTTTTATTTTTTTGCCGCATGATATAATGCAAACCATAACTACCTAGAATCCGAAATTTTAAGTCCATGAGTATGTCAAAATTTAGAAAAATAGGACTTGTCGGGCGACCAGATCATAGCGGGGTCGTCACGTCACTAGAGAAGCTTGTCTCTTATCTCGATGGCAAGGCGGTGAGTATTGTCGCCGATGCTGCAACCGCAGCCCTAATGAAAAATGTAACCTTGGAGGTGGTTCCTAAGACGGATCTAGGTGACAGTTGTGATCTTGTAATCGTTGTCGGAGGAGATGGCAGTATACTTAATATCGCAAAGTACGTTCTATCGACTAAGGTTCCTGTTATTGGTGTTAATCGGGGAAAACTAGGATTTCTAACAGATATTTTGCCTGATGAGATTGAATCAAAACTCGATGATGTTCTCTCAGGCGCCTGCAGCTTGGAAGAACGATTTTTACTTGATATTTACCTTCTTGGAAGTGATGAGCGCAAATATTTGGGTTCTGCTCTAAACGATGTTGTCTTGCATCCAGGGAGTGCTGCTCAGATGACTGAATTTGAGTTATTCATTGATGATGTGTTTGTTTATAGTCAAGAATCTGATGGTTTAATTGTAGCCACTCCAACAGGTTCTACGGCCTATGCCCTATCGGCTGGCGGGCCAATCATGCATCCAAGCCTTGACGCTATGGTTCTTGCTCCTATGTATCCTCATTCACTTTCTAGTCGACCTGTTGTTGTAGGTGGAGATAGTCAAATAAAGCTCACAATTCCTTCGACTGGTTCACGACAGCCTCAAATTAGTTGTGATGGAGATTTGAAATATTCCGCTAATGGTGGCGATCAGTTTTTGATAACTAAAAAAACTGTTCCTCTACATTTGATTCATCCGCCCGGCCATAGTTTTTATGAGGCATGTCGGAGTAAGCTTGGTTGGGGCAGTCGACTGGTCAAAAAGAATGATTAAGATAGCCAGTATGAGCTTAGATACAGATTTAAGCTTTTATTCGAATCATCTTAAAGGCATTGGTATCGTGCATCGGATTACTGAAGAATCGGGTAATCAATCTATCTATGTTGCCAACTCAGAAAATTTATCCGAAGCACAGCATATTCTGGATCTTTACTTGAATGATCAAATAGAAACTTCCAGTACTCTTGTTGAAGAGAAGCTGTTCCCGACAAATGTAAACTTACTAAGGTTATTTCTCGAGACTCCAATAACTATTTGTATAATAGGATTGACCTTACTTATCGCCATAGTTACATCCCTGGGAACCGACTTATCAGTTTATTCGGTGCTGCTTTACCCGCTTGTTGACACTAGTAGCCTGCTCGCCAGCCTAGGTGAACTGAAGTCGGTTTTGGCGTTGACTAAAACAGTAACACCCATATTTTTGCATTTCGGCGAACTTAATTTGGTCTTTAATATGCTCTGGATGTGGTATTTCGGCAAACAGTTGGAGCAGATTCTGCCAGCTTGGTTATTCTTGTCATCGATTATCTTGATTTCGTTTACAAGTAATACAGTCCAATATTTAGTAAGCGGCTATAATAACTTTGGAGGAATGTCGGGTGTTATCTACGGACTGGTAGGATTCTCCTGGGTTTTTTCAAAATTTCAAATTAAAGAGAATATGGTTATCACTAATAATCTGTTTATATTTTTTATTGTTTCTCTTGTCTTGATGGAGATTTTTGCTTCATCCTGGATCGCAACGGCAGCTCATGTTGGTGGTTTGGTGTCTGGTCTGATTATAGGTGCCTTATATATTTTTTCTAATCGATTTTTATCTGAGTCAAAACATGGATGAGATTTTACGTGCTACGCCAGAATCAATAGATGAATTGATTACACTAATGACAGAAGATACATATAGGTCAGTTAAAACTGCCGTGGAACTTAGTAAATGGGAAGATGGCACTTGCTTGACCAAGGAGCAAATCGAACACTGCCTGCAGATTTTGATTTTATATGAAGCCCGTTATTTTCCCGAAGATCGTCAGATCGGTAATACTTTGCCATCGTGTCCTTCAAATAGAAATTAACCTGAGTAGGAAAAATCCCTCGTTATAGGGTTGGAGCTTTCAAATGAAAATGCGTAAAAGCGGCACCTTGAGAAAAATGGACTCTCGTTTAGAAAATCCAGTCCAGTATGGGATATCGCTAGATGAGAAACAGGTGCCACTGAATCCATTGATTGGCTCAAACACTAAACTCGTTTTCACCGGGAATATATATTGTATCGAGTGTGGTAGAAAGACGAAGAAGAGCTTCAATCAGGGATATTGTTATCCTTGTTTTCAGAAACTCCAACAGTTTTTTACGTGTCTTATTCATCCTGAAAAATGTCGTTGTGAAGAAGGTTCTTGTATGCAGGATCATATTGTTTATTTGGCTAACTCGTCAGGTCTGAAAGTTGGCATAACAAGAGCGACGCAGGTCCCAACGCGGTGGATAGATCAGGGGGCCTCGCAAGCTCTTGCTATAGCTCGTGTTAGAAATCGTTTTCAATCTGGCTTGCTAGAAGTTCTGATTAAAAAGCATGTATCAGACAAAACGAACTGGAGAGATATGCTAAAAGGTATTGCTGATCCGGTAGACTTGAAGTATGAAGCTGAAAAAATATTAAGTAGATTTGGTTCTGAGATAGATGAACTACAGGAAAGGTATAGCCCTTTTGGTATAAATATTTTGAATGGAATTCGAGTGGTAGATATTTCCTATCCAGTTTCCAGTTATCCTGAAAAAATTTCATCCTATAATTTCGATAAAGAACCTTTGTTGGAAGACAAATTGCTGGGAATCAAAGGCCAATATTTGATATTCGAAGAGGGCGTGATTAATCTTCGAAAATTTTCAGGTTATGAAATTGAGTTACACCATTAAGTTATATTGAGAGAGTATGATTATGAGGGATTCGCAGGCTACAACCACTTACCTTAAGAATTATGAGCCCCCTGAATTTTGTATTGAGAAGACAAGCCTTAGCTTTGATCTGTATGAAGACAAAACTCTTGTCACTTCCCATATCGAATTTTTCAGAAACAAGAACTTTCTTAATAATCCGACCGATTCGTTGTTACTAAACGGACAAAATCTAGACCTTAAGTCTATTTGTATAAACGATATTAGATTAAAGCCTGAACAATATTCCCAAGGGGAAGAGAGTCTCACTGTTCCTAATCTTAATGAGATACTTTCTGGTGATGGCGAAAAATTTACGATGACATGTGTTGTTAGAATCAAGCCTCAAGACAATACATCTCTTGAGGGGTTATACAAATCTAAAGATAAATTCTGCACACAATGTGAAGCTGAAGGCTTCAGAAAGATAACTTATTATCTCGATAGACCCGATGTTATGTCTTCTTTTATAACAAGAATTTCTGCTGATAAAGAAAAGTACCCAATACTTCTTTCTAACGGAAATAAGATTGATGAAGGTGTTATAGAAGGGGATCCAAGTCGTCATTGGGTGTGTTGGGAGGATCCATTTAAAAAGCCTAGCTATTTGTTTGCTCTGGTTGCAGGAAAATTAGTTTGTGTCAATGATGAATTTGTAACTCGAAGCCAACGAGTGGTCAAGCTTCAGATTTTTGTGGAAGGTAAAGATATCGAAAAATGTGATCATGCAATGCGCTCGCTAAAGAATGCGATGCTATGGGATGAGAAGGTTTATGGGAGAGAATATGATCTAGATATATTTATGATAGTAGCGGTAGATGATTTTAATATGGGTGCAATGGAAAACAAAGGATTGAATATATTCAACACTTCGTGTGTGCTCGCAAACCCAAAAACTACAACTGACACATTCTTTCAGAGAGTCGAAGCCGTCGTGGCTCATGAATACTTTCATAATTGGTCTGGAAATAGAGTCACGTGTCGAGACTGGTTTCAGTTGAGTTTAAAAGAAGGTTTTACGGTATTCAGGGATTCTGAATTTTCAGCTGATATGGGATCAAGAGTTGTTAAGAGAATCGAAGACGTTGCGTTTCTAAAGACGGTACAATTTGCTGAGGACTCGGGACCGATGGCGCATTCGGTTCGCCCTGAATCGTATATGGAAATCTCAAATTTCTATACAGTCACGATCTACGAGAAGGGTGCTGAGGTTGTTCGCATGATTAGCGAAATATTAGGGCCTTCCAAATTCAGAGAGGCGACGGATCTCTATTTTTCAAGATTCGATGGTCAGGCTGTTACTACTGAAGATTTTGTTCAGGTCATGGAAGAAGTAAGTGGCACTGATTTGAATCAGTTTCGCTTATGGTATTCTCAAGCTGGGACCCCGGAACTTAAAATAAATAGTGTTTATGATGACAAGGAAAATAAATTTACATTACTGATCAAGCAGAATTGTAAGGCATCACCTAATCAAATAAATAAAGAACCCTTTTATATACCCCTGAGATTAGGGTTGTTAAATCATGATGGCGAACAATTGCCCTTGATAACTGAAAGTGGCGAGCAAGATTTAGCTCCTGTATATGATCGGATATATCCTATTACTAAGTCACGACAAGAAATTGTGTTTCATAATATTGATTCAAAGCCAATACCGTCTTTGTTAAGAAATTTCAGTGCGCCTGTAAAGTTAGAGTATTTGTATACGCAGGAAGAATTATATTTTTTGATGGTGCATGATACGGATGGTTTTAATCGCTGGAATGCCGGACAATCGCTTGCCAGTCAAGTGATTACTTCTTTGCAGTCAGGAGAGTCAGATGAAATAGATAAAACTTCGGCAGTAATCTCCAAGGCTTTCAAGCTGCTCCTAAATGATTCATTGAGCAAGAAGGAGGTTGATAAAGCGATGCTCGCGCATATTCTTGAGCTTCCCACAGAGGGAGCTCTGATTGAGAAAGCGCAGGTGGCAGTTGTCGATGATATTCATATAGCGAGAGAGTCCATCGCTAATTTTCTCTCTACCGACCTCAAAGCTGACTTTGCAGAGGTATTTAACTCTAATTTTTCAGAAGGAATATTCTCAATAGAACCAGAAGATATGGCTCGACGGGCTCTTAAAAATATTTGTTTAAATTACCTTGTGAGATCAGGGGACAGCTATTGGATAGAGAAATGTTTTCATCAATTTACTCAAGCAGATAACATGACTGACCAATTGGCAGCATTAAGGTTCTTGACGATTTACTCTGAAAAGCATTGTAGAGAAGAGGCTGCTCAGGCCCTTCGCATGTTTTACGAACAATGGAAGCATGAGCCTTTAGTAGTGGATCAATGGTTTGTAACTCAAGCTTTGTATCCGGGTAAAGAATCATTAGAGCGCGTCAAAGCTTTATGTAAACATGAAGCTTTTGATATAAAGAATCCCAACAAAGTGCGTTCATTAATAGGGGTTTTTAGCTCCCAAAATCATGTTCAGTTTCATCAAGATGGGGGCGAGGGTTATGAGTTTTTAGCAGATAGTATAATTCAACTAGACCAGATAAATCCGCAAATAGCTGCAAGAATGATGACGCCTCTGACGCGATGGAAAAAATTCGATCACAAGAGACAGGCTCTGATGCAGGCCCAACTTCAGCGAATTAAAGAAACGCCTGACCTTTCAAAAGATGTTTTTGAAGTAGTAGAAAAAAGCACTGTTTTGTGACGAATACTTCTAGGGTTCTGGATTTTATGCGACATCTTGTACGTTAGTTAAAGGAATATTCTTTGCGCGATCCGAAGCCTCTATGAATTCTTCAATTTCATTAAAATTTAGATATCGATAAATATTTTCAGACATAGTATTTATCGACGACATATACTCCATATACTCTGACATGGTTGGAATCTTACCTAGAGCAGCACTCACGGCTGCCAATTCTGACGATGCTAAGAAGACATCAGCCCCTTGTCCCAATCTATTTGGGAAATTGCGAGTAGATGTAGATACAACAGTCGAATTAGCGGCTACTCGTGCTTGATTGCCCATACACAATGAACATCCCGGCATTTCGGTTCGAGCGCCTGAAGTTCCGAAGATATTGTAAATGCCTTCTTCCGTAAGCTGATGCTCATCCATCTTTGTTGGAGGTGCTACCCAGAGTCTAGTCGGTAAGCCACCATCGACTTGTTTTAAGACTTCTGCTGCAGCACGGAAGTGGCCAATATTAGTCATGCATGATCCTATGAAAACCTCATCTATCTTTGTGCCGGCCACTTCGGAAAGGGTTTTAATATCATCGGGATCGTTAGGGCAAGCCAATAAAGGTTCTTTAATTTCATTCAGATCAATTTCAATAACTTTAAAATATTCAGCGTCTGGGTCAGGTTCCAAAAGCACGGGGTTAGCCAACCACTCTTCCATTGCTTGCGCTCTCCGCTCAAGCGTTCTAGAGTCTTGATAGCCATTGTCAATCATCCAGCGAAGCATAGTTATGTTGGAATGGAAATATTCAATTATAGGCTCTTTATCCAACCTTATTGTACAACCGCCTGCTGACCTTTCAGCCGAAGCATCAGAAATTTCAAAAGCTTGCTCTACTTTTAGGCTAGGTAGGCCTTCTATCTCTAGTATTCGTCCAGAGAAGATATTTTTCTTACCTTTTTTCTCGATAGTAAGATCGCCACTTTGTATTGCAGCATAAGGTATAGCATTCACTAAATCTCTTAGTGTGATGCCGGGCTGCATTTCACCCTTAAACCTGACCAAGACAGATTCAGGCATATCAAGGGGCATAACGCCAGTAGCAGCCGCAAAAGCGACCAGCCCTGAACCTGCTGGGAAAGAAATTCCGATAGGAAACCTGGTATGCGAATCTCCACCGGTTCCAACAGTGTCCGGGAGTAGCATTCGGTTTAACCATGAATGTATTATCCCATCCCCAGGCCTAAGCGAAATACCACCTCTCGTATGAATAAAATCCGGCAATGAATGCTGAGTTTCTATATCGACTGGTTTGGGATACGCAGCGGTGTGGCAAAACGATTGCATCACCAGATCAGCCGAGAAACCTAGGCATGCTAAATCCTTCAGCTCATCTCTAGTCATGGGACCAGTAGTATCTTGACTACCGACAGTTGTCATTTTTGGCTCGCAGTAACTGCCAGGGAGCACCCCTTCGACACCGCAAGCTCTGCCGACCATTTTTTGTGCCAGAGTAAAACCGTTTCGAGTATCGGAACTGCCAACTGGCGATTTAAATACTTCTGACGGCCCCAGATTAAGTGCTTCTCTTGCTTTTTGTGTTAAGCCTCGCCCGATGATGAGCGGTATGCGGCCGCCGGCTCTTACTTCGTCGAGGAGTACATTTGTCTTAAGCTCGAAATTTGAAAGCAATCTTTGATCTTCATGACTTTTTACGGTCCCCTCATAAACATTAATATCAATAATGTCTCCAGTATTGAGCTGGTCAACATCGCACTCAAACGGCAGTGCTCCGGCATCTTCCATAGTGTTAAAAAATATAGGTGCAATTTTTCCTCCTATACAAACACCGCCTGCTTTTTTGTTAGGTATGTAGGGTATTTCATCTCCGATATGCCATAAGACCGAATTAGTTGCAGATTTTCTGGAGGAACCTGTCCCCATGACATCTCCGACTAACGCAATTGGATAACCAAATTCTTTTAATTCCGCGATTTGCTTCTCAACATCAGTAATTCCCTCTCGAGAATTTTTATACATAGCTTTCGCATGGAGAGGAATATCTGGTCTTGACCACGCATCCTGAGCAGGTGATAGATCATCTGTATTAGTTTCTCCTGGAACTTTCAAAACCGTAACTGTCAAGCGCTCATCAATTTCAGGACGGCTCGTAAACCACTCCGCATCAGCCCATGATTGTAAAACCCGTTGCGCTTGTTCATTACCTTTACTTGCTAGATCTGATACATCATAAAAGGCATCAAACATCAGAAGGGTTTTCGAAAGCTGATCGGCGGCAGCCTCACTCAAGTCTTTGTCTTCGAGAAGCCCTACCAGTGTGGATATGTTATAGCCCCCTAACATGCTTCCCAATAGTTCTACCGCCAAACTTTTTCCTACCAACGGGGATGCTATCTCATCTTTAACTATAGCCGACAAAAATCCTGCTTTTACGTATGCCGCTTCATCAACACCCGGGGGAACTCTGTTAGCTATCAAATCTACTAGAAGTTCTTCTTCGCCTGGGATTGGATTCTTTAAAAGGTCGATGAGACTGGCAACCTGACTTGCGGAGAGAGGCTTTGGTAAAATTCCTATTTCCGCGCGTTCGGCAACATGCTTTTTATATTCTTCTAACAAAGTATTGTCCTCTTGACCTCTGTAAAAATATTTTTTGAGTTTAGTTCACTAGGTCATGAATAATTGATCGTGAGTAGTTCGATTAGGTTTTTTCTAAAGTCAGTCTCTATAGTAATTTTGGCCGCTTTTTTATGTAATACCTAGTTTAGTTCTAACCAAAGAGGAAATTGCTAAACCAGTTTGAGCTAGGACGCGTATTTTATTGTATTCTGAGAACAAAACACAAATACTACTTCTAAAATACGAAAGCGCCTCAAGGGAGATTTATATTACTCGTGGCGATTTATAATACTGAGTATCAGAAAATCATATATGAAAGCCCCTAAAACGCCATGCATAGGTATTTGTTCGACAACATCGTTGGGTGATCCTGTTTGCAGGGGTTGTAGACGTTTTTCTTTTGAAGTAATCAAATGGAACAGCTATGGATCTCAAGAAAAAAAAGCAGTTTTGCAGCGTATTGAGAAGCTGGTTAGTCAAATTTTCGAAAATAAGTTTCACATACAAAGTGAGAACACTTTAAAGGTGGAGCTTAGGAGATTTAATGTGCCTTTTGATCCGGAGCTCTCTCCTTACTGTTGGCTCCATAACTTATTTAAAAAACGTAAAGATCTTACCCAAAATTTGTCGGCATATGGTGTTTCAGTCCATAAAGAGTTTTCTGATGTTCCCGTTGGTCAGCTAATAGCAGAAGTAGATTCGGAGTTGCAGATTCTGAGTAACGCCCATTTGCAGCGATATTTTAAAGTCCCTAGTTAAAGCGACATTTAGGGTGTTTTTTCAATCGTTTGATAGGGGGAAGGATTTGAGGCTCAACCTATCGTTATATAGTTCTGCCCACCAGCCTTTCTCGTCCCAGTCACCAAGAACTATCCTCTGTGCTGTTTGAGTTGATAAATTTTTAGACTTAACTTTTAGTTCATGTATTGCAGGGCGATGGGTATGGCCATGCAAGATTTTAGATACATGATACCTCTGAAATAATTTTAGAACCTCTTCTTGATTTACATCCATAATCGAATCAGATTTTAAGGAAGTCTCGGATTTTGATTTATCTCTAGCTTTTTGAGCAAAGGTTCTGCGCTCTTCAACTGTTTTACTTAAAAAGTCTTCTTGCCAATTCCTATTTCGGACAAGGGCTCTAAATTGTTGATACTCTGCATCGTCGGTACATAGAGTATCTCCGTGGAGTAATAGCAGATTTTCATCTCCTGTGCTTATTATATGATGATCCTCAAGAATAGTTGCTCCACAGCGTTTTGCATAATCGTTGCCTATCAAAAAATCTCTGTTGCCATGCATTATGTACACTGATGGTCCGCACTTTGAAAATTCGCAGAGTTTTTCTGAGACGTTTAGTTCAACATCTGAAACTGTATCGTCGCCAATCCACACTTCGAAAAGGTCACCTAAAATATACAGTGCATTACAATTATTCTTATTTTTGTCTAGGAACTGAAAAAAACCGGTCACTATTTCTGGTCTTGAGCAATCGATATGGAGATCTGAAATGAAAAGGCGTCTATCAGGCAAAACTAGGCTTCTTCAAAGCGCTTTACTGAACTTATTAGCACATCTTCCTCGGGAACATCCTGATGCCCAAGCTGTGAACCCGTTTTGCACACCTTTATTTTATTTATGGTGTCCATTCCTTCTACAACTTTTCCAAAAACGGCATATCCCCATCCTTGAGAGGAAGTATCCTTATGGTCCAAGAAAAAATTGTCACTCACATTTATAAAAAACTGCGATGAAGCCGAATGAGGGTCTGCTGTTCTGGCCATTGCGAGTGTTCCAAGCTCATTTGACAAACCATTATTGGCTTCGTTTTCTATTGATTGCTCTGTTGATTTTTGTGTCAGCCCCGGCTCAAATCCGCCGCCTTGAATCATAAAGTCATTAATCACTCGATGAAAGATTGTTCCATCATAAAAACCGGAATCAGCGTAATTTTGGAAATTTTTGGATGAAATTGGAGCATTCGCAAAATCTAACTCAACCGTGAATGAACCATAATTGGTTTCAAAAACAAACATTTTCTCTCCCTACTAATTTTTGTTTAGAACAATGTTTCATGCTCACTCGAAGTCCAGCTATAATAAGCTTTTTAATAAAATCTAGATAGTCTCGCAATTCAGTGAGTTTTAAACCCATAATTTGAGTAACCTATGAAAGATCATGGCTTGAACGCTCCATCAAATTTTATTCGAAGTATGATCTCGAAGGATATCTCGTCTGGAAAGCATTCAGGGCGTGTCTTAACACGATTTCCTCCTGAGCCGAATGGATATCTTCATATCGGTCATGCGAAATCCGTTTGTTTGAATTTTAGTTTAGCAAGTGAGAACAATGGTGCTTGTAATTTAAGATTTGATGACACTAACCCGGAGAAAGAGAGCCAAGAATATGTTGATGCGATAAAGGAAAACATTAAGTGGTTGGGTTTTAAGTGGAATGGTGATGTTCGTTATTCCTCAAATTATTTTGACCACCTTTATAACTTAGCTATGCAGTTAATACAAAATGGCAAAGCTTTTGTTTGTAGCCTAAGTGCTGAGCAGTCTCGAGAGTTTCGTGGGACGTTAACTGAGCCTGGTAAAAATAGTCCAGATAGAAATAGATCGATACGAGAAAATTTGAATTTATTCAAGCAAATGAAAGGTGGCGAATTTTCAGATGGTGCCTACACTCTTAGGGCTAAAATAGATATGGAATCTCCAAACATTAATATGAGGGATCCGATTATCTATAGAATTCGGCATGTTTCGCATCATCAGACCGGCGACAAGTGGTGTATTTATCCAACTTACGATTTCACACATTGTATTTCTGATGCAATTGAGAACGTGACACACTCGCTATGCACCCTCGAATTTGAGGATCATAGACCCTTGTATGATTGGATTTTAAATAACTTGGAGCTGGATTCGTTGCGGGTGATCTGTGATCTATCCGACAGCGACATGACTTTTGTGTTACCTCAACAAACCGAGTTCGCCAAATTAAAGCTAAATTACACGATTATGGGTAAGCGAAAACTCAAAGAGATGGTCGAAGCGGGCTTGGTGGATGGATGGGATGATCCAAGGTTACCTACTTTAGCAGGCATGAGACGGAGAGGGTTTACGGCGGCTTCGATTCGTAATTTTTGTGAAATTGCTGGCGTAAGTCGCTCTGAAGGTACGGTCGATTTAAGTATGCTAGAGCATTGTGTGAGGGAAGACTTGGATCAGTGCGCTTCAAGAGTCATGTGTGTTCTTAACCCAATGAAGGTAACCATCAGGAATATTAAGAAAGGTGAAGTCGAAAATTTAAGCTTACAAAATCACCCAAAAAACGAATCAATGGGAACGAGAATTGTGCCGTTTACACGGGAGATTTATATCGATAAGTCTGATTTTGAAGAAAATCCAGCACCTGGATTCAAAAGATTAGTGCTCGGAGGCGAAGTAAGACTTCGGGGATCCTATGTGATTAAATGCGAAGAAATTTTGCGAAATGGTGAGGGGGAAATTATCGAACTGATTTGTTCCGCAGACAGAGAAACACTAGGTAGGCGTCCTGAAGGAAGAAAAGTAAAAGGAGTCATACACTGGGTATCTGCAGTGCATGGTCAAGAGGCCACGTTAATGCTCTATGACAGATTATTCATGGTAGAAAATCCAGAGGCTAAAGAGATTGCAGATTACAAAGAATTTCTTAATCCTGAGTCTTTGTCTGTTATAAAAAATTGTATGATCGAACCCTCTGCTCTGGAGGGTCGGGAAAGAAAGCATTATCAATTTGAGCGAGAAGGCTATTTTATTCTTGATATAGAGGGGGAAAATATGGAGTACCCCGTATTTAACCGCACAATCACGCTCAGGGATTCTTGGGGTAAATAGGCCAATTAAGAGCAATGCTTAATATATACAACACATTAAGTCATGAGAAAGAAGAATTTATTCCTATCAAGGAAGAAAAAGTTGGGATATATGTCTGCGGCCTTACAGTTTATGACTACACTCATTTAGGGCATGCTCGCATGCTTGTTGCGTTCGACGTAATCGTGCGACACCTCCGAGCTAAAGGGATGGATGTTACCTATGTGCGAAATATTACGGACATTGACGATAAAATTCTTGAAAGAGCATTGAAGAATGATGAGGTTTTTTCAGAGCTCACCGCTCGCTTTATAGAGGCAATGCATGAGGACGAAAAAGCTTTAGCGATAGTGCCCCCTGATATCGAGCCACGGGCAACCGAATACATCCCGCATATGATAGATCTCATAGAGATTCTTATAAGAAAAGATCATGCTTACAAAGCAGAGAATGGAGATGTTTACTTTTCGGTTTCGAATTACCCAGAGTATGGGAGACTATCAAGAAAGAAAATGGATGAGCTTCTCGAGGGTGCTCGTATTGAGATTGGGGAATTGAAACGAGATCCAAGAGACTTTGCTTTATGGAAATCCTCTCCTGACGGAAGCGTGGGGTGGGACTCTCCTTGGGGCTATGGCAGGCCGGGCTGGCATCTTGAGTGCTCTGCGATGTCTATGGATGCATTAGGCGAACGTTTCGATATACACGGTGGAGGCTCAGATTTATTGTTTCCCCATCATGAAAACGAAATTGCTCAGTCATGCTGCGCCTCCGGGCAAAAGTTCGCCAAGTATTGGATGCACAATGGCCCGCTCCGAGTCGATAATGAAAAAATGTCAAAATCTCTTGGCAATTTTTTCACGGTTAGAGAAGTTTTAAAACGATTTAACCCAGAAGTTGTTCGCTATTTGCTAATTTCCAGTCATTACCGGAGTCCTATTAACTATTCAGATCAAAGTCTTAGGCAATCATCTAAGGCACTAGAACGAATTTATATTGGGCTTAAAGATTTAGATATTTTGAATGCAAAATCATTGGTGAATAGTCACTATGAGCGGGCATATTTCGCAGCTATGGATGATGATTTCAATACTCCAGCAGCATTAGGTGTGTTGTTCGAAATGGTAGCTGAGGTTAATAGGAAAAGAGATATTGACATCGATCTCGCATGCGAGTTGGGTAAACTAATCGTAAAGTTAGGGAATTTTTTAGGAATTTTGTATTCAACTCCCAACGAATTTTTGATGGGAACAGAATCTTCTGATGCGGATAAGAATGAAATTGAAAATTTGATAAAGGAAAGGGAAATAGCAAGAGACGAAAAAAACTGGCAAAGAGCTGATGAAATTAGAGCTCAACTTTCAGATATGAAAGTGGTTGTAGAGGACGGCGCTTCAGGAAGTAAATGGCGTATAGATAGATAGGCCTTTATAGCTAAATTGATTTGCTAGCCAATTGACGGCAATAGCAAGACGCGAGTATTATGCCGTCCTCCCAAAATAGAAGGTACATTGAAAGATCGGGGTATAGCGCAGTCTGGTAGCGCGCTTGCTTTGGGAGCAAGATGTCGGGAGTTCAAATCTCTCTACCCCGACCAATTTTTAATAGTAATCAAGTTTTATGGTGACTGTAGCTCAGTTGGTAGAGCCCCGGACTGTGACTCCGGTTGTCGTGGGTTCGAGCCCCATCAGTCACCCCAGTTTTCCTATTAATTCTCACATTAGCTTTGCACTTAGTATATGAATACAGTGAATTGATATGAATATTGCATGATTTTAGCGCCCGTAGCTCAACCGGATAGAGCACCTGCCTTCTAAGCAGGGGGTTGGAGGTTCGAGTCCTCCCGGGCGCGCCATAGCCCGTATAATTATTTTTCAGTTTAAATAGTATAAATATCAATAGGTTAAAGAATTTTTCTTCATTCCTTGCTCCGCACCCCAGCTAAATTTCCGTAAATAGCTATTTAAAACAGCTATTTACTAAAGAAACCTTTTGTAAAGACGATAAAATCGCTTGTAAGAAGTGGAAATATAATGGCCTAGGTTAGGATTGGTTTCTTAGCGCTAGGCCTTTTCATTTCAGGTTAAGAATGTTTTTCAGTCTGCCGGGGTATTATTGTTGATTTTTCGTTAGGAATCATAACAATGTCGTCTTGGCCACTACTCCGCCATTGTTTCAAAGGAATTAGTTCATAAAAACCAGACCTTTTTGCTAGAGAGCCTTTTCTTTTATTTTTCCGACCATCAAGCTTTCGAGTATTAAATGTCAGTATTTCGTAATTTTGCGGAAGATAGCTTTTTAATTCTTCCATACTTACGAACGATAATTGTTGCCCGTAAGTAATTTCGCAAACTATAACTGGCCTTTCCTCTTCAATAGTTCTCGTCAGTCCTTTTATTACTTTCTTTTCAAATCCTTCGACATCAATTTTAATGAGTTTTATGCCTTTCCAGGAACCGCTTTCAATGGCTTGATCGCCTGCCTGTAATTCTAATTTTCCATAACTTTTGTTACCCTTAGCAATTGAACTTTCATCAAATGATCCTATCCCCTCGTTGTTTCCTGTTGGGGCATAATAATTTATAGTTTCGCGTCGGTCACTCAGACCGTTTTCAAAAATTTGGATATTTGAGATATTGTTATGAGCGATTTGTTGTTTAAATTGCATGTTAACTTTAGGATACGGCTCAAAGGCCAGTACCTGCGATGCAAATTTAGATAAAAAAATTGAATGGTGTCCAATATTGGCTCCTATGTCCATAAAAATGGCTTTAGGTGTCTCAGTTATTAAGGCGTTTAAAGTATCCCTTAAAAAAAAGAGTAGTGGTTTTTCGAATGCACCATAGAAAAAAACATTTGCATCAATGTTGTTATTCAAATTGCCTTTGTATTTGAGTCCGTAAAAGTCTTTTGAAAATGCATAGTCAGGAGTCTTTCCATTGCGGCGTAGTTGTCGATAAAGGAATTTACGCCAAGTCTGGTTGTTACCAGCCGTTTTCCAGAGGAATACCAACAATTTTAGAAAAGCAGAATTCATTACGGACTTACCTTTGGTTGAACGATATGGGCGACAATTTCGAATTAAGGTAAAGCGGATGGGATGGAGAGTTATCTTTATTTTTGCGTATGCAGAAGAGGTTCTTTAAGTAACTTGTTACCTCAGTTGATCTGTCTTTATACATTCCAGCTGATCCCCAGCACGCAATGGTTAGGGCGCTGCGATTGTAGGCCTTTTTGATCCAATGATCATTATAGCGACCTATTGGTGACTCTTCATTGAATAAATCAACTGGATCAGTTGCTCGAAAAGCGAAAAGGTTTACAACCTCTAAAGAACTAAAGCCCCAATCAATAGCGAATTTTACACATCTCCGAATTGTCGGATCATCCGTTTGACTGTCTGCGGTGGAGGGGTTAAGGCCAATGAATAGGACTTGGTTCTTAGAGTCCGTTGTCCAAGACCTTTTCAAACTGTATCGGTACAATTTTGATTTAGAGAATTTACAACGAGCTGAAATATACTTCATCTGAATGATTCTGCCTAATCACGATTAACAATCTGTATTTCAAATTTTAATGGTTATTTTAGAATATAAGTAAGGAGATCGGGTTTTTAACAAGCTGTTAGAAATTCCTATATACTGTAATCTGAGTATTTAAGCGTAAGTTATCATGCTAGCAATTATTGGTGGAACAGGTTTTGATGGTATTCAAGGATTTAAGGAATCTGGATTTAAACGCATTTTAACTCCTTATTCGAAAGATCGCGTGATAATCGAGTTATATTCAAAAAGCTCTACGACTGTGGCTGTCGTTTTGCGACATGGTAAAAAGCATCATGTTCCACCGCATAAAATTAATTATCGAGCCAACATTTGGGCTCTTCATGCCATAGGTGTTGAGAGTATTTTAGCGATAAATGCGATTGGAGGAATAAATCCAAAGGCGGAGCCGGGGGCATTCATAATACCGGATCAAATAATTGACTATTCGCACGGAAGGGATGCGACCTTCTATGAAGAAAATTTGGATCAAGTGACTCACATAGACTTTACGGACCCGTTTACAGAAGAATTGCGGCAAATAGTTAAAGACGCTTTTCATGCTTCTAATAAAAATTCAAATCAGAAAAGAATACTTCTTGATAATGGCGTGTATGGATGCACACAGGGGCCAAGGCTGGAGACTGCTGCAGAAATTAATCGTCTTCGTCAAGATGGTTGTGACATTGTTGGTATGACGGTAATGCCCGAAGCAGCGCTTGCCAGAGAGCTAAAATTGGATTATGCGTCGCTCGCTTTATGTGTAAATTGGGCGGCAGGCGTCACCGATGAAAAACTAGTTATGGATACAATAAATTTAATAGCAAAGGAAGGGATGGATTTTTTGAGCGATATAATAACCGAAGTTATAAAGCGAAAATTTCAAAATTGATAAAACGGCATATTCCTAAATTGTTTGCCAATCTTTATCTGGATGGCACACTATAAGGCTTCACTGAAATCACTAATCCAAGCGCCGGGTGATCAAGATAGTGGAATTCATTACTGCGCATCTCTCTACTTTGATCCATTACGTAAACGTTATTGGGAAAATAAGTGAGTGACGATGGGTTTTCTCTGCTTTCTCTTCGAATGGATTCTGGGACTTGCGGGAGTTTCCATTCGGAAGATGAATCTTTTACGATACTATATTCAATTAGCCAAATATGCGTATCTATGACAACCCTATCTTCATTTTCATTAAATCGGATCGTAACGCTTCCTTGAAGTTCATGGTTGTCGCCATATCTTAGTCCACCCTCAATATAAATCGGTACCGCGTTTGAGCTCTGTCGCACGGCTTGTCGCCAAAGTCCATGGTAGAGTAACCTGTGATCAGATGAGCGTTCAAGGGTTCTATTTGTCTGTTGAAAATCACTGTCGACGGGAGATAACTGGGTAAAGTCATCCCGGCTAAAATCAAATAGCTTGAAATTGCTTTCAGAACTTTTTATCCAAGGTCGGATATTTTTGAGTTGATCCTCTTTAATCATAGCATCAATTTCTTCTTGTGACGCCGATTCTGTAACGCTTAATCTGTTATCTAAATTGCGATCGGATAAAAAAAGGTCAGTGAGCAGCGAAAGTTTTCGCATATTTTTTGGGTAATTTAATTCATAATTATTTGGCAGCCAAGATTCGGCGTTTCTGTCTTCAATATTTTCATTGCTGAAAATGGATAATTCGATTTGAAACCAGCGCTCCTGAGCAAATGAGTAACTACTGATGAGTAAGCAAAAGAGGAAGGTTAGGGAGTATTTAGCTAATCTTTTGAACAAATCAATTTTCATTTTTTAATTATCTAATTATTTAGTTTTAATTTCTCTAAAATATCACTAACAAATTTTATTTGGAGGTCTGGATCATCACTGCTAACAGAAAAGCTCAATCTATGTGCGTCCACCAGTTTATATAGTTTCGGAGACTTCTGAACGAGATTTATTATACATTCAGGATTAACGTTTGTTGATTGGCTAAATTGAATATTACCTGAATGACTGTCTGACTCAATTTTTTTTATGTCAAATAATTCAGCTTTCTGCTTTAGAGCAGTTATAAGGAATAAGCGTTTTAAGGGCCGAGGTAACATGCCAAAGCGATCAATCATTTCTATTTGTAATTCATCTAATGCTTCAGTGTCTGAGGCAGAAGATATTCTCTTGTACATGATTAGTCGCGAATGGACGTCGGGCAAATAATCTTCGGGTATAAGTGCTGGAATTCTTAAATTTATCTCTGTTTTTGATTTGGAGTCAGATTCATTTGAGGGGATTTTGCCGCTCTTAATGGCCTTGATCGCATCTTCTAACATTTCAAAGTAAAGTGAAAAACCTATTTTTTGTATGTGGCCACTTTGCTCATCTCCGAGTAACTCTCCAGCACCTCTTATCTCAAGATCATGACTTGCAAGCGTGAATCCTGCACCTAGAGTGGTTGCGGCTTGAATTGCCTCGATCCGTTTGTACGCATCTGTGCCGAGTTTGGTCTGGTTAGGCATAAGGAGGTAAGCATACGCCTGATGGTGAGATCTACCTACGCGACCCCTTAGTTGGTGTAATTGTGCTAAACCGAATTTATCCGCTCGGTTAATTACAATAGTATTTGCGCTGGGTATGTCAATGCCGGTTTCTATAATCGTAGTGCAGACCAGAATGTTGTATTTTTTATGATAGAAATCAGCCATTATTTTTTCTAGAGCTCTTTCAGGCATTTGACCATGAGCAACACATACTCTTGCTTCCGGAATTAGACTCTCTATTTTTTCTGAAGCTTGTACGATGGTTTTCACTTCATTATGTAGATAGAAAACCTGTCCACCTCGAAGCAATTCTCGTGTGAGGGCTTCTCTTATTATGCTTTCTTGATACTCCCGCACAAAGGTTTTGACAGATAGTCTGCGAGCTGGAGGTGTAACAATTAGAGAAAGATCTCGAATCTCAGAAAGTGCCATATTTAATGTTCTGGGTATTGGTGTTGCAGTCAATGTCAGGATGTCTGCGTCGGTTCGCATTGCCTTCAATTTCTCTTTTTGTCGAACTCCAAATCTATGCTCTTCATCAACAATAATTAGGCCTAGGTTTTTATATTTGATCTCGGCATGAAGGAGTTTGTGAGTTCCGATAAGAATGTCAATGCAACCTTTTTCAGCCCGTTTTAAGATATCCTTTTGTTCTGATGCTGATTTGAATCGAGAAACTTGCTCTACGATAATCGGCCAGCCAGAAAATCTATCTCTGAAACTTTCATAGTGTTGCTGTGCAAGCAGTGTTGTAGGAACCAATATAACAACTTGCTTGCTGTTTTTAACTGCTAGAAAAGCCGCTCGCATTGCGACTTCTGTTTTTCCGAAACCAACATCCCCGCAGATAAGCCGATCCATTGGTCGATCATTTTGCATATCTGTAATAACACTCTCGATCGCATTCGCTTGATCAGGAGTTTCTTCGAAGGTAAATGCTGACGAAAACTTACTATATTCGGCTTGATCTAATTTGTATTTGAAACCACTTCGGGCTTCTCGTTTAGCATAAACCTCCAGTAACTCGGTAGCGACGTCATGTATCTTTTCAGCGGCCTTTCTTTTAGATTTCTTCCAACTTTCGTTTCCAAGCGTGTCAAGTATGACAGATTCCTGTTCACCTCCGCTGTATCGACTGATTAGGTGTAAAGAGGTGACCGGGATAAAAAGCTTTGTGGCTTTCGCATATTCTAGGACCAGAAACTCTGTCGCCTGGTCGTCAGTAGTTATGGTCTCCAATCCGCGGTATCTTCCAACTCCATGTTCAAAATGAACAACGGCATCATCGACCTTTAATTCCGCCAGGTTTCTGAGAATAAGTTCTACATTTTCTGAGGCTTTTCGGCGCATACGGCGTTGGGTAACTCTTTTGCCAAAAAGTTGACTCTCAGTGATAACGGCGAGGTTCTCATTGGGGGCGAGCATTCCTTGATCTAGTGGTGCGGTTGTTATGCCGATTCGTGATGCCTCTTTGAGAAAATCATGAATGCTCATTGTTTTATCTGGATAAATATTGGATCGCTCTAGCAGCTCAATAACCACTTCTTGACGTCCCTCAGTTTCGGCGCAAAAAATGATTTTTCCTTGGAACTCCGACGTAAATTCAGCAAGATTAGTTAAGCCATCATTCTTAGTATCCAGACTTAAAGATTCGGGTAATTCTGTGACGTTGTAATTCTCAGCATTTTTGTGTTGCTTGAATTCAATTTGTCTGTAGTGCTTTAGCTTTGACATAAGAATGTCAGGCTCTACAAAGACCTCCTTAGGGTTAAGAATTGGATTGAATCGATCAATTTGTTTGTCGGAATACCTGTTGTGGATATCTTGCCAAAAATTGCTACCCGAACTATAAACATCTCCAGCTTTTATCATTACGGAGGTTGAAGGTAGAAATTCGAATATGGTGTCTAGGGATTCAAAAAATAAGCTCAGATAGTACTCAAGACCCGGCGACGCGATGCCATTACTTACATCTTGATAGATCGGGCACTGCCGAGGGTCAACATCGAAAAATTCATGAAAGTTTGTTCTGAAACTTCTGATACTATCTTCGTCAAGCGGAAATTCCTTGGCTGGCAGAAGTTTAATTTCTGTAACTTTCGAAATAGATCTCTGTGTTTCTGGATCGAAAGTTCTTAGTGTCTCTATTTCATTGTCGAACAAATCGATACGATAGGGTAAAGCTGAGCCCATTGGATATATGTCTAGAATCGAGCCCCGAATTGCAAACTCACCATGGTCTAGGACTGTGTTAACCGATTTATATCCAGATTCTACAAATTCACCCTTTACTCGATCTAACTCCAGTTGTTGACCTACAACAAGATCAAGGCTGTTGGAGACTATATATTCTTTTGGTGGCAGTTTGTGCATGAGGCTCGACATTGAGATCACTAGAATGCCCTTGGTTAGTTTCGGTAGGTTGTAAAGCGTGCGCAGGCGTTCAGAAGTAATATCTTGGTGTGGCGAAAAGTTATCGTAAGGCAGAGTTTCCCAGTCTGGCAGTGCAAATACTGGTAAGTGATCAAAGCCTTTAGAAAAATAGGTCAATTCCCTTAAAAAATGTTCAACGTTCTCATTACTCTCACAGATAAGGACAATTGGTGAATCGGCTGCGTTGGCAGCATGGCAAATTCCTAAACTTTTGGCACAACCAGCGATGCCATCCCAGTAGGTTATCGCTGATGTGTTTTCAGGAAGAGTCGGGTCAAAAATTGAATTCATGTTTGTAGAATCGCATCGCGATCAAGTCAAGAATGAAAATTGTACTCGCAAAGGGTCTTTCATCTAATGAGCCAATTGTAGCTCAATTAACATGGGTTTAAACCAATTGTGCGTCGGTAGAACATGCTTTAACTCGGTCATACGAATTATTAGGCGAGCTGGTTGCATAGGATTTCCTTTAGCAACATAATGATGTGCAATTATGGTTCTAAATTCTATATGAAGGGGATTTTGTGGAGCGTCCAAGCGTAGATGATTATTTTGGTGACTGGAAGCAACGTGAAGCTTTGGTTCAAGAAATGATCCCAGTTATCGGTCAACTATTCAGCCAGCGGAATGTAGGTATATTTATTTACGGACGACCTCTCCATAATCGATCAGTAACTTTTATAATGAAGTCCCATCGTTTCGTGCGTCAAGTTGAGAGAAATGAAATGTCTGAATTTGAGTCACATCCCATGTTGATGGCGATGGCGAAACTCGACTTGTGGCATGCTCAAATTGATCTCGGTAAGCTCACAGTCCGTTACATGGAGCATCAACAGAGTGAGGGTGATAGCTCTTTGTCGGAGGATGATTTTGTTCGAGCGGAACTGGGTTACCTAGATGGTTTAAAAGAGAAGCCCATAGAAAAATCTCAAGATTTGGTTCTCTATGGTTTCGGTCGAATTGGTAGATTAATGGCGCGACTGTTGATAGAGCGGACATCCACTGGGGAAGTGATGCGCTTAAGAGCGATTGTCGTGAGGCCAGGCGGAGAAGGTGACCTCGAAAAAAGAGCTAATCTGTTTACCTCCGATTCGGTACATGGTGCTTTTCAAGGGACCGTAAGAGTCGACTCGGAGAATGGCTGCTTGATAGCAAACGGTAATGTGATTCAAGTAATTTATGCTAACTCACCTGAAGAAATAGATTATACGGCGTACGACATTAATGAAGCTCTCATTATTGACAATACGGGCAAGTGGCGAGACGAAGAGGGTTTGTCTTTACACCTTAAGTCAAAGGGCGCATCTAAGGTAATTTTAACAGCTCCAGGTAAAGGTTCGTTAAAGAATATCGTTTACGGAGTTAATGACCATCAAATGTCTGCTGATGACAAGATAATTACCGCTGCATCATGCACCACAAACGCGATTGCGCCAGTTCTAAAAGTGGTAAATGACAGATTTGGTATCAGTCATGGCCATGTAGAGACAGTCCATGCCTACACGAATGATCAGAATCTCATTGATAATTATCATAAGGGAAGCAGAAGGGGTAGGTCGGCGGCCTTAAATATGGTTTTGACCGAAACTGGGGCGGCTAAAGCCGTTGTTAAAGCTGTACCCGAGCTCGCCGGAAAGTTGACCGGTAATGCCGTGCGCGTGCCAATTCCGAATGTTTCTATGGCAATCATGAATTTAAACTTGCTCAAAGAAACTACAAAAGATGAACTCAATGAATTTCTGAGAGATATTGCGTTGCATTCTAACTTACAAAACCAAATCAGCTACACGCAGTCTCCTGATGCGGTATCCAGTGACTTTGTGGGAACAAGGGAAGCGGGTATCGTTGATGCAAATGCGACTATAGCCGAGGGAAAAAACTGTGTGCTATACCTTTGGTATGACAATGAATTTGGATATTGTTGTCAAGTGGCTAGAATGGTTTATAAAATGGTTGGAGTCAATTATCAGCTGTACCCAAAAGAGCAATATTGAGAAGCCTCATAATTTCACGTGGTAAAGGATCTGGCCAAATACCTCTTCGCCCTTGGCATATTGCTAGCCTGCTTTATTGTCGTCGGAGTTAACAAAGAGCAAAAAAGTCTTTATCAATTTTCTGGCTATACTATGGGTACTAGCTATGACGTTCAATTCGTAGCTTCACCATCGTCTATTGACGCTCAGCTCGTAGAAAGCAATGTAGCCGCATTGCTCCGGAGGTTGGATCGAGAAGTTTTTTCAACGTACTCTGAAAATTCGGAATTAACCGCGCTTAATGAAACTCCCGTGGGCACCGTATTCACGGCGTCTGATGATTTGATTAAAGTTCTGCAATTATCTGATGAAATACGAAAACTAACACTGGGTGCGTTTGACATTACTGTTGGTCCTTTAGTCGACTTATGGGGCTTTGGTTCTGAGTCAGATTTGCCGTTTGGGCAGTTGCCTACGCAAGAAGAAATTAGAGACGCAAAATCTAGAATGGGTGCTGAGAATTTGGTTATTAATCAAGCTAAAATGGAGATCATAAAAAAGAAGGCTATCCAGATTGACTTGAGTGCCGTTGCAAAAGGGTATTCAGTAGATGAGGTGGCATTGCTTTTGGATAGCTTAAGTCTGGAGAGTTACTTCATCGAAGTTGGTGGTGAGATTAAGATGAATGGATTGAAGTTGAATGATGAAGAATGGATTACGGCAATCGAAACACCCTCAAATGAGTCGGCTAGTATTTATCAGCTACTGGCGAATCGCGGTAAGTTATTTAGCATAGCTGGCTCCGGCGATTACAGGAATTACTTCGAGGTCGATGGTATTCGTTACTCTCATGAGATAGATCCTCGCAGTGGTCACCCGATTTCACATCAACTCGCAGCAGCTTTTGTTATTAGTGAATCAGCTGCAGAGGCCGACGCATTAGCCACCGCCTTTATGGTTCTTGGTCTAGAGGAATCAAAACTGATCATAGAAGATGTTAATATCCCGGCATTTTTGATAACAAGAAAAAGCAATAATCAATTTGAGAGTTTTGTTAGTTCACCATTCTCTTCGTACCTCATTAACTAACCATGATTTAACCTCTCAATGTTAAAAAGAAATGCGTCAAAATATTGTCACAACTAGCCATATAAAAAGGGCTTGGAAAAGTCTTTAAACCCACAAAATACTTGCCTTCCTTCGACTATAAGTGTACATTTCCATCCGCTAATTAGCGGCTCAGTTTTAGTGTAATGAAAAAATGAGTCAATCATCTAACGACCTATTTAAAGTACTTGCCCGACATTATGAGAATTGGCACGAAGGTTCCCGCTCAGTCCGCCAACGCTTTTAGTCAAATTCGTTTTTTTGAGGGATTCACCTCCCTTACACCTATAAAGACGCGAAGTTCGTTAAATCTAAATGATCATCTATGGCGTTTTAAATTCTTTGCGTCTGTTTGTCGTCGGTTACCTCGTAACAAACAAGTGAGGATGGACAACTAGGTGGATCAAACGACTAACTTTTTGAATGGTTTGGGACCGTTCCTTTTATATGCCTCAATAGTGCTCACTGTTGTGGTCGTTATGTTAGGACTTTCATTCTTTCTCGGCCAAAGAATAAATCGGAAGTATAAGAATACTCCGTTTGAGTCAGGAATTATCTCAGTCGGATCTGCTCAATTTAGAATTTCGGTACATTTTTATCTCACGGCAATCCTCTTCATAATATTCGATTTAGAGGTGGTGTTTTTGTTTGCGTGGGCGGTCTCCATTCGAGAGGCTGGCTGGCTAGGATTTATTGAAATCAGTGTGTTCATTTTTATCTTGGTTATCGCTCTCATTTATTTATGGCGAATCGGCGCACTTGATTGGAGGACCTCGGTTCAAAGAAGAGAGCTCCAAGCTATCAAGGGCCCAGGGGGCGTCGTAAATCGAAAGGAATTTAACTTATGAATTGGCAATTACAACCAGTCAATGACTCAGCTTCACCTCAACCTGGTGGTAATTCGGTTGATGATTTTATTCGCCAAAATGTTGTGATGGCTAAGTTGGAGGATATGGTCGCTTGGGGTCGAAAAAACTCCGTCTGGCCCTTTAATTTTGGTCTCTCATGCTGCTATGTAGAGATGGCCACAGCTTTTACGGCGAGACATGACTTAGCCCGATTCGGCGCTGAAGTTATTAGAGGCACACCTCGACAGGCTGACATGATAGTTATTGCGGGAACTGTGTTTCGCAAGATGGCTCCCGTGGTGAGGCTTCTCTATGATCAACTTCTCGAGCCAAAGTGGGTTATTTCGATGGGGTCATGCGCAAACTCGGGTGGTATGTATGATATTTACTCGGTGGTGCAGGGCGTGGATAAATTTTTACCAGTCGACGTTTATGTGTCTGGGTGTCCGCCTCGTCCTGAGGCCTTATTACAAGGTTTGATTCTTCTCCAAGAATCAATAGGCCGGGAACGCAGGCCTTTGAGTTGGGTAATTAATGAGCAAGGTATCATTCAGAAGGAAGCCCACCCGGTTCAAAGAGAAGTGAGAGGCCCTGAAAGAATTGCAGCCACTGAGTTGCGCTCGCCAAACGAGGTTTGAGGTGTTTTATCACCACCAAAATTTAGAAGGTTAGTAGAGGTCCGATTAAATTTAAAGAATTATGAAAACCGCCGTAAATACATCAGCAAATAGCGAGTTCGCACCTAATCTGCTTGTTGGTCTTCGTGAGGAGTTTGAGCAGCGTATCCTTGCTTGGCAAACCACTTCCGACAACATGCCTACCATCTGGGTAGATCGAAAAGATCTGACGTCGATTTTGATCTATTTGCGAGACAAAGCAGAACCTCGTTTCGAAATGCTTTTTGATATAACGGCCATTGATGAAAGGGTTAGAGTCCACCGTCTTGGGCAGCCTGAGTCAGAATTTTCAGTTGTTTATCACCTAATGTCATTTTCAGGGAATAGAGATTTTCGAATTAAAGTTCCGTTGATGGATGCTGACTTAAACATCCCGTCTGTAGTGAGTTTATGGCCTTCTGCTAACTGGTACGAGCGTGAGACATGGGACATGTTCGGGATAAATTTTGAAGGGCATCCTAATCTTTACAGAATAGTTCTTCCTCCAACTTGGGAGGGTCATGCACTGCGTAAGGAGCACCCCGCGCGGGCGACAGAAATGGAGCCGTTTTCGCTTGAGGATGAGAAAGCTGAGGAAGAGCAAAATGCGCTACTTTTTAATCCCGAAGAATGGGGGATGAAGCGCGAATCCGAAAACTCTGAGTTTATGTTTCTAAACCTCGGACCTAATCATCCAAGTGTTCACGGTGCTTTTAGAATTGCAGTGCAGTTAGACGGAGAAATATTGGTTGATGCAGTGCCTGATATTGGCTACCACCATCGAGGTGCTGAAAAAATGGGCGAGCGCCAGTCATGGCATACTTATATTCCTTACACTGATCGGATCGATTATCTCGGTGGTGTAATGAATAACCTTCCTTATGTGATGGCCGTTGAAAAGATGGCCGGAATCGAAGTGCCTGAGCGAGTTAAGACAATACGTATTATGCTTGCAGAAATGTTCAGGATATGTAGTCACTTGTTGTTTTATGGAACCTTTGCTCAAGATGTGGGGCAACTGTCACCTATATTTTATATGTTCGTTGAAAGGGAGCGCATTTTTAACATAATAGAATCAATTTGTGGTGCTCGTATGCATCCAGGTTGGTTTCGAATTGGAGGCGTTGCGCAGGATCTGCCTGAAGGTTGGGAGAGCAGAGTTAGAGAGTTGTTGGACTTTATGCCTCCTCGCATTGATGAATATGACAAAATGGTCCTGAATAACGGTATTCTGAAAAGGAGAACGCAGGGTGTAGGCGCGTATTCAACTCAGCAAGCATTTGATTGGGGTGTTACAGGTGCTGGACTTCGAGCAACCGGTTTTGAGTGGGATTTTCGTAAAAATCGACCCTATAGTGGTTATGAAAATTTCGAGTTCGACGTACCAATTGCGGTGAATGGGGACTGCTATGATCGTTGCGCTGTCCGGGTTGAAGAAATGAGGCAGAGTTTAAGAATAATCAAGCAGTGCGTCGATAACATGCCGTCAGGGCACTACAAAGCAGACCATCCGTTGACAACTCCTCCACGAAAAGAAAAGACAATGGAGGATATTGAAACTCTAATAAACCACTTCTTGAGCGTGAGTTGGGGGCCTGTAATCCCACCGACCGAAGTGACCATGGCAATAGAAGGTACCAAGGGAATCAACAGTTACTATTTAGTCAGCGATGGGAGCACGACGTCCTACAGGACTCGAATTAGAACCCCTTCATTTGCTCACTTGCAAATGATTCCCGAAATAAGTAGGGGTTTTATGGTGGCTGATCTCATTGCGATTATCGCGAGTATAGATTTTGTGATGGCGGACGTTGACAGATGAGTGAAAATTTAATTGCAAGCACTGCTTCCAAGGCGAGAAGACTCACAGATGAAGAGATCCATGAAATCGAACATGAAATGGAGCTATATCCGGATAAAAGAGCGGTCGGTTTAGAGGCCTTGAAAATAGTGCAGAAACATCAAGGTTGGGTTTCCGACGAGAGTATGCTGGCCATTTCAAAGTTTTTGGAAATTCCAGTTAGCGACCTAGAAAGCGTGGCTACTTTTTTTAACTTGGTATACCGACAGCCTGTTGGTGAGAATGTAATTTTGTTCTGCAATAGTGTTAGTTGTTGGGTGATGGGGTGTGAATCTATGAGATCACATATTAACGAAGAGTTAGGTATTGATTTTGGTCAGACGAGTGAGGACGGCAAGTTCACTTTTCTTCCAGTTCCTTGCCTAGGAGACTGTGATAAAGCTCCAGTAATGATGGTTGGAGATGATCTTCATCGAAACCTCACGCAAGAAAAAATTAACGACATAATTCTTAGCTACAAAGAACGGAAATAAGTAGGTTCAGTGTGATAGAGAGACCATTAACTAAAAACATTGATATGACCAGGCCTCCCTTGGCGATAGCTGATTATGAGTCCAATGATGGTTATCAAAGTATACGAAATATTGCAAAAGGCATGAGTCCCAGTGATGTACTTCAAAAGACAAAAGATTCTGGGCTAAAAGGCCGGGGAGGAGCCGGTTTCCCGACGGGCCTAAAGTGGAGTTTTGTTCCTCAAGGAGACGATACTCCCAAGCAGAAGTATTTTGTAGTTAACGCTGATGAAATGGAGCCAGGTACATTTAAAGATCGGCTACTTATGGAAGGAGATCCACATCTTCTACTAGAGGGAATTATTATTGGCTCATTTGCCATACAGGCCGACACTGCTTACATATTCTTGCGAGGCGAGTACAAGGTTGCAGAGCAAAGGCTGAAAAAAGCAATTTCGGAAGCTTACGACAAAGGATTGCTGGGGGAAAATATTCTAAATACGGGTTTTAATTTAGACATCATTGTTCACACCAGCGCTGGTCGTTATATTTGTGGAGAAGAAACAGCATTATTAAATGCACTAGAGGGGAAGCGTGCTAATCCACGCTCAAAACCACCATTCCCCCAAGTAAGCGGCTTATGGGGCAAGCCAACTATCGTAAACAACGTTGAGACTGTTTGTAATTTGCCTGGGATATTTACTTATGGAATCGATTGGTATCAATCTCTGACGAAAGGGAAGGATCACGGTACAAAGCTATTTGGAATAAGCGGAAAAGTTAAAAACCCGGGCTGCTGGGAGCTCCCGTTAGGAATCACTATCAGAGAGTTGCTTGAGGAGCATGGCGGTGGGATGCAAGACGGCCTCGAACTACGTGGTTTTCTACCAGGAGGTGGGTCAACAGATTTTATGTTGCCTGAGCATTTAGATTTAAAATTTGACTATGATGATATTGCTCAGGCGGGTAGTCGTTTGGCGACTGGAACAATGATTTTGTTAGATGATAAAACATGCCCAGTAGGTATGATTGGAAACCTGATGAGATTTTTTGCTCATGAGTCTTGTGGTTTTTGTACGCCTTGTCGAGACGGATTGCCCTGGGTGGTTGCGATTTTTGATGAATTTTGCAAAGGACAAGGTACCAGAAAAGATTTAGAAATCCTTCACGAACATGTCGAATATATGGGGCCAGGAAGAACATTTTGCGCTCTCGCTCCAGGCGCTACTGCACCTTTAGGGAGCGGATTGAGATACTTTTCTGAAGATTTTGAGAAACTCATTAAAGACTAGAATTTATTAATTGTTATTGTTTTTGCGTTTTAGAGATGGAGTAATTGATGGCGAAAGTTGTTATAGACGGGGTGGAGTATGAGGTTAATCCCGATAACAATCTGTTGCAGGAAGCCCTATCTAAGGGCTTAGATCTGCCTTACTTTTGTTGGCATCCTTGCATGGGTTCTGTCGGCGCGTGCAGGCAATGCGCTGTTAAACAATACCGTGACTCTGAGGACACTAAAGGTTCTATAGTAATGGCTTGTATGACGCCAGCTACAGATGGAACAATGATATCGATTGATGACGAGCAAGCAAAGGATATGCGAGAGCGTGTTATTGAAAGTTTAATGATCAGTCATCCTCATGATTGTCCGGTTTGCGAGGAAGGTGGTGAGTGTCATCTACAGGACATGACCCTAATGTCCGGTCATAACTATCGACGGTACGATAAGAAAAAAGTAACTCATCGTAATCAATACCTTGGCCCCTTTATAAACCATGAGATGAATAGATGCATCACGTGCTACCGCTGCGTAAGATTTTATGATGATTATGCTGGAGGAACTGATTTGGCAGCACAAGCATCGCATCACCATACATATTTTGGCAGATATGAGGAAGGTGTTTTAGAAAGTGAATTTAGCGGTAATCTTGTCGAAGTTTGCCCGACAGGTGTTTTTACTGATAAAGCATTTAGCGAGCATTATAGTAGGAAATGGGACTTACAAACGGCGCCAAGTATCTGCGCGGGGTGTGGTACTGGTTGCAATATAACTCCCGGAGAGCGTTATGGAACCCTTAGAAGGGTTGTTAATCGTTATAACGCTGAGGTAAACGGCTATTTCATATGCGATCGAGGTCGTTTTGGTTTCGATTATGTTAATAGTGCCGAACGGATCAGGTCGCCTGAGGATATCGACATAACCCAAGAGTTGGAAAAATTTAGAGATGGGGATGCTATTGGCATAGGAAGCCCACGGGCTAGTATGGAGTCAAACTTTGCATTACGGGAGTTTGTAGGCGAGAGTAATTTCTATTCGGGATTATCTGACATAGATAATGAAGCCATTCAATTATCTCTGTCCTTGGGTCAAGATTCCTCATTTAGGTCTCCCTCTATCAAGGAGATTGAGGCCGCAGATGCCGTGATCATCATTGGAGAGGATGTTACTAACACGTCTCCGAGACTCGCACTTGCCCTCAGGCAGTCGGTTAGGAACCATGCAACTGAATTGGCCAAGCAGGCTCAAATACCAGCATGGCAGGACGCGGCTGTAAGAGAGCTTGCTCAACATGAGCGTAGCCCCTTGATCCTTCTGACGCCCTATGCAACCCGCTTAGATGATGTAGCCTCTGATATTTTAGTTGCCCCGCCATCTGAGCTTGTTGAAGCCGCTGGGGTCATAGCGAGTGCGATTTCAGAGAATGCTCCAAAGACTGATGGCAAGCGAGATAGCGCTACTCAAATTGCTGACGTTCTCTTAAATGCTAAACGACCCTTAGTGGTCGCGGGCGCGTCGGCTGGAAAAATCGAGTACATTCAAACGGCTGCGAATATAGCGAGGGCTTTAAGTGAAAAGCGTAACGAGACGGTTGATCTATGTTTGACAACCCCCGAAGTGAATTCCCTTGGAATGGCAATGCTCACAAATAAAGAAAACTCGCTAGGAATTGCTCTTAATCAGATCATACAGGGTGATGCGCGGAATGTTATTGTTCTGGAAAATGACTTATACAGACGTGCACCTCATTCAGAGGTAGCTAAAGCACTCGAAAAAGCAGAATCGTTAATGGTCATTGATCAGTTGCCAACCAAGACTACGGAGCAAGCATCTCTATTGTTGCCCGCTACTGCCTTTTCTGAACATGAAGCAACTTATGTGAACTATGAAGGTAGGGCTCAGGTCAGTTTTCAGGTTCATCAGAATAAGATTGGTGCGCTACCCGCCTGGCGTTGGCTAAGCGAAAACCCAAAAGAAAGCATTTCATCACTGAGTGAAAGACTTCAGCAAAGTTCAGAAGCGTTTAAGGGTATAGCAGAACTAAGGCCGGAAATTTCTGGCACAGTGTCCGGGATGCAAGTCCCGCGGCAATCTCATAGATATAGTGGCCGTACTGCAATGAGGGCAAACGTTAATGTCCATGAGCCGAAGCAGCCAGTTGATAGCGAGTCTGTATTATCTTTTTCTATGGAAGGGATACCCGCTGCAAAGGATGCGACAATATTAGGCGCCCCGTGGTCTCCTTCTTGGAATTCTAATCAATCGATCACCAAGTTTCAGGAAGAGGTTAGTGGTGATTTGAAACAAGGAAATACCGGCAAAGCATTGTTAAACCGCGATAAATCAGGTAGCTACCTGGAAATCAAGGCAGACACATCTAGCTCAAACGAAGGATTGGAACTCGCTTTAGCCCACCAAATTTTCGGCAGCGGTGAATTGAGCGCGAAATCAGCAGCGATTCAGAAAAGGATGGTTGACCCCTATATTGGACTATCAAAGGAGGATGCTGACTCTTTGGGATTAAAGCAGGGAGATAGTGTCAGCCTTGATGGCAATGGAAACATAGCAGCAGTAGTGATTCGCAACAAAATTAAAGCGGGAACAGCAGCACTTTATTGTGGTGAAAACGAAATAGATTACCACGCGTTAGGATCGAGCGTTGTTCTTACAAAGGCAGAGAACACTTTTAATAGAGGCATTGAAAATCTCATAGTCAGCGACCTCTATGAGGAGGGTTATTAATAATGGATTTATCTATAGGCTCCCCCTTAACTATTGGTCTTATCTTAGGCGTAGTAATCATTACGGCAGCACTATTGATAACAGTTGAGCGACGTTTGCTAGGTTTTTGGCAAGAGAGGTTGGGTCCTAATCGAGTTGGGTGGTTTGGTTCCTTGCAAGTAGTGGCTGACATGATCAAGATTTTTACCAAAGAGGACTGGATACCGCCATTTGCTGACAAATTTAGCTTCGTGGTTGCTCCTGGAATTATAATGACGGTGGTTCTCTTAAGCTTCGCAGTCATACCTTTCAGCCCTAACCTAGGTGTCATCGATTCCAATATCGGTGTTCTTTTTGTTCTCGCAATGGCTTCACTGGGGGCCTATAGCGTTATGTTGGGTGGACTCTCATCGGACAACAAGTATGCGTTACTGGGAAGTCTGAGAGCGGCCGCTCAAATGATCAGTTATGAAGTGTTCATGGGCATTTCACTATTAGGTGTTATCGCGCTTACCGGCAGCTTTAATTTGAGAGAAATTGTTGAAAGTCAGTCTGATGGTTGGTACATCGTTCCCCAGTTTATAGGATTTGTTATTTTCTTGATTGCGGGAGTGGCAGAAAGTCACCGACTACCATTTGATATCCCGGAGGCCGAACAAGAAATTTGCGCTGGCTATCATACCGAGTATTCAGGTATGAAATTCGGCATGTTTTTTGTTGCAGAATATATTGGCCTGGTATTGATTTCTTCCTTAATTACAGTCTTGTTTTTTGGAGGCTGGTTAGGCCCTGACTTTCTCCCGTCAGTCGCGTGGTTCGCAATTAAAGCTTTCGGATTTATTGCGTTTTTCATATTAATGCGAGCTGCAGTTCCGAGACCGCGATACGACCAATTAATGACTTACGGGTGGCTCTTTTTACTTCCCCTATCACTTCTAAATCTCTTAGTGACCGGGGCAATAATTTTGAGTACTTAACTGGCGAGACAGAATAGCAGGATCTGGAGAATCTATGATTAAACTAATCGCTGATACATTGCTAACCCAAGTACGAACACTTTGGTTGGTATTTATCAAGCTGTTCAAGAAAAAGGACACGGTAGAATATCCCGACAAGCAACCATATATGTTTCCGAGATGGCGGGGTCGTATCATATTGAGTCGTGATCCAGATGGAGAGGAGAGGTGTGTTGCCTGCAATCTTTGCGCTGTGGCTTGTCCAGTGGACTGTATCGCCTTACAGAAAGGCGAAATGGAAGATGGCCGATGGTATCCGGAATTTTTTCGTATCAATTTTTCACGTTGCATAATGTGTGGTTTTTGTGAGGAAGCTTGCCCCACGAATGCGATTCAGTTAACTCCTGATTTTGAAATGGCAGAATATAAGCGCCAAGACATGGTTTGGGAAAAAGAAGATCTCCTCATTAATGGCACAGGCAAGTATCACGACTACAACTTTTACCGAGTGGCCGGAAAGCAAATTAAAGGGAAAGACAAAGGGGAGGCGTTGAATGAATCAGCCCCTATTGATGTTCGGAGTTTGATGCCGTGACTATACTTTTCTACATTGCTGGAGCGATCGCTGTAATAGCTTCTATTGCAGTAATTCTTCAAACAAATATTGTGCATGCCCTTTTGTACATGGTTGTGTCGCTATTGTCAGTAGCAGTAGTTTTTTATGTACTTGGTGCTCCGTTCGCGGCAATGCTAGAGGCCATAGTATACGCTGGCGCTATCATGGTGCTATTTCTCTTTGTAATAATGATGCTTAATTTAGGGCAGCATACAAGGGATGAAGAAAAATCTTGGTTGACGCCCGGAGGATGGATCTTACCTTCAATTTTATCTGCAGTTCTTCTTCTTCAGCTGGTAAATGTAATTAGCGAACTAAATTTTGACATCCTGCCTGAACAGGTCGGTGTTATGCAGGTAAGTGCATTATTATTTGGGCCATATGTTATTGCAGTGGAGCTTGCATCAATACTATTGCTGGCGGGGTTAGTGGCGGCGTATCACTTAGCTAAATCAAAATAGAGAATAATAAAACGGGAATAAAAACAAAATGGGCGTTATTCCAATCGAGCACGGTCTGATACTCTCCTCTATCCTTTTCGCGATAGGGTTGATAGGCGTCCTCACCCGAAGAAATATTGTATTCGTCTTGATGTCTCTGGAAATCATGCTTAATGCTAGTGCGCTTGCGTTCATAGTGGCTGGGTCTAGGTGGGGTGAGGCTGATGGCCAGATTATGTTTATTATGATACTTACTCTAGCGGCGGCCGAGGTGGCAATAGGTTTAGGGTTGATCATACAAATGTTTCGTCAGTTTAAAACCATCGATATCAATGTCCTCAGCGACATGAAAGGGTAAGGAGACTCTGCAAATGCAAGATTTGATATGGCTTCTACCCACTTTCCCATTATTAGGATTTCTAGCGCTGGTATTGACCGCGGGTAATCTCCCGAGGCAAATAGTTGCGTTTATAGGCGCTGGCAGTGTTGGTCTATCATTCATAACTGCTATTTTTATTGCATTTGAATTTCTCGCGTCAGGGGAAGATTACTTTGTAAAAGAGGTGTGGACTTGGATGTCTGTTGGCGCTTTCAATCCGGGGTTCAGCTTTTATTTGGATGGTTTGTCAGTAGTGATGATGCTTGTTATCACGGGAGTTGGGTTTTTGATACACAGCTATGCGACTGGCTACATGGCTGATGATCCAAGTTTTAGTCGCTTCTTCTCTTATATGAATTTGTTCGTAGCTGCTATGCTAATGTTAGTGCTCGGAGATAATCTGGTTGTTCTTTACCTCGGCTGGGAAGGGGTGGGGCTTTGCAGTTATCTGTTAATTGGATTCTGGTACACAAAACCAGAAAATGGGTATGCTGCTAGGAAGGCATTCGTTGTCACACGAGTGGGTGACACCTCAATGGCCATTGGTTTGTTCCTACTATTTGCACAGTTAGGAACACTGAATATCCAAGATTTACTCCATGCAGCTGAATTAGAGTGGACTACGGGCAGCGGATTAGCGGTTGCGGTTTCGTTGCTTCTTCTTGGTGGAGCAGTCGGAAAGTCGGCGCAGTTGCCTCTGCAGACATGGTTGCCAGACGCAATGGCAGGTCCAACACCGATAAGTGCACTGATACACGCGGCTACTATGGTTACAGCCGGAGTCTACTTAATTGCTCGAACACATATCCTGTTTGAGCTGGCACCAACCGTGCAACTTCTTGTCGCGTGGATTGGTTTGATTACCCTGTTGATGGCTGGTTTTACAGCATTGACTCAGTCAGACATAAAGCGCATTCTTGCTTTTTCAACTGTTAGCCAGATCGGCTACATGTTTTTAGGTCTCGGGGTAGGTGCTTGGTCTGCTGCAATCTTCCACCTCATGACACATGCGTTCTTTAAAGCTCTTCTGTTTCTTGCTTCGGGAACTGTCATACTCTCGGTTCACCATGAGCAAAGCATTTTTAAGATGGGTGGCTTAAGAAAGGCTCTGCCAGTTTCATTTGCCTCATTTCTCATTGGATCATTAGCCCTCACGGCTTTCCCTTATACATCAGGTTATTTTAGCAAGGACGAAATCTTACTGGCGGCATTCGAGTTAGAGGGAGTGGGCACCTACCTTTGGTTGGGTGGTGTGATTGGTGCTTTTTTTACGGGGATTTACACATTCCGTTTGTTTTTTATCGTGTTCTTTGGAGAGAACAAGGGCCATTTACCTGAAAAGGAAGTTGGAGGGTGGCATATGAATGGTCCTCTGATTTTGTTAATGATTTTATCGCTAGTGGGAGGATTTATAACCATCCCAGTAGAGGCGGTTTTCAGTCATGGTGCCGCGCACGGGGAGCACCATGTATCAGCCTTAGTGCACGGCTTCATGATTGCGATGCCATTAGTTGGGATTTTTATTAGCTATATGTTTTTCTATGCAAAGAAATGGTCGATTGAAGATCTAATGTCCAAACCGATAGCTCAAAAGCTTCACAGGTTGTGGCATAGCGGCTGGGGGATGGATTACATATATGATCGAATTTTTGTGTTTCCGTTCGTTTGGTTATCTCGAATTAATAAAGACGACCTGATTGACAAACTGTACACATTTATCGCGATGGTCTCTCGTCTCGCCAACACTTATGTTGTGCGAACCCAAACTGGATACCTGCGTTGGTATGCGCTCAGTGTTGCTTGCGGGCTGATAATTATCTTGGTTGTGGGAGTACTATTGTGATCTTAATATGGTTAATTAGTATTCTTTTTATAGGTGGTATACTGGCTTGGGCGTCTGAGCGATACAACCAAAATTACCCCCGTAATATTGCGCTATTAACAGTCCTTCTAGATTTACTTCTGATGCTTAGCATACTTCCGTCAGAATCTATCACGAGTGAATGGATAACAGTTTTTCAAATAGATTGGATTCCTCGATTTGGCATCTCATTGTATTTCGCTCTGGACGGATTGAGTCTCTTATTAATTATTCTAACTGCTTTCCTAGGCGCAATATCAATAGGCTCTGCTTGGAATGAGATAAAAACCCAAACTGGATTTTTTTATTTCAATCTTTTATGGACCCTAGCAGGAGTGATTGGTGTATTTACTGCACTAGATTTATTTCTTTTCTTCTTCTTCTGGGAGGTAATGCTCATTCCGATGTATTTCATTATCGCGATCTGGGGGCATGAGAATAAGAATTACGCGGCGATGAAATTTTTTATATTTACACAAGTTACGGGGATGTTAATGCTTGTGTCGATTCTGGTACTGGCATATTCCCATTACACTCAATTTGGATCATACAGCTTCAAATACGAAGACTTGTTATCGGTGAGTCTGGCCAGTTCGCTTCAGTTTTGGGTCATGTTGGGGTTCTTTATATCTTTCACGACAAAACTACCCTCAGTCCCTTTTCATTCGTGGTTGCCGGATGCTCATAGCCAAGCGCCCACTGCTGGTAGCGTTATTTTGGCAGGCATACTTCTTAAGACTGGAGCCTATGGATTAATTCGATTCGCAGTGCCTCTTTTCCCAGAGGCATCATTGACCTTCGCGCCTATAGCTATGGGTCTGGCAGCACTCAGTATTCTTTATTGTGCAAAAGTTGCTTTTGCGCAGTCAGACATAAAACGACTTATAGCTTACACGAGCGTTAGCCATATGGGGTTTGTTACCCTTGGTGTATATGCGTGGAATGAGCAAGCTTTGCAGGGTGCTGTGATGACCATGTTGGCACACGGACTGAGCGCTGCTGCTTTGTTTATGCTAGCAGGAGGCTTACAGCATCGTATTCATACTCGGGATATGGGGGATATGGGTGGTTTGTGGACTCAGGTTCCTAGAATGGCAGTTGTCGCCGTATTCTTCTCGGTAGCAGCGCTAGGTATGCCAGGGTTAGGAAATTTTGTGGGCGAGTTCCTGGCGTTGTTGGGCGCGTTTCAAACTAATATCCCAGCTACTGTAATTGCAGCATTTGGATTGATTTTAGCCTCTGTTTACTCGCTATGGGTTATACAAAAAGTGTTTCATGGGGAGTACTCAGGTGAACATTTCGATGAGGCCAAACTTACAGACCTATCAAGACGGGAGATGTTTTATTTTGGGGCTATGATGTTAGGTCTGGTTTGGATGGGAATGTATCCACAATCATTCTTAGATTTATCTCAGCCAGTCTTAGCTCAGCTTCTGAGTTCTAGTCAGGGTGTCGTTTCTAATTTGGCAGGAATTCAATGATGACAATTACCTTTGCTGATCTCATACCGTTACAACCTTTGTTAATAGCTACTTTGACAGTGGTGTTGGTCATGAGTGCGGTTGCTGTGAAGAGGAATTACGTTATTGCTTATAGGATAACCCTGTTAGGTCTAATATTAGCAGGATTAGCCTCATTTTATCTTATGCCAAACGCAAATTACCAAGTTACTCCTCTACTTATTATCAATGCTTACAGTTTATTCTTTACAGGATTGGTTTGTCTAACTGC
>CACJAW010000015.1 GCA_902591495.1 uncultured Pseudohongiella sp. | reverse complement strand
TGGATAGTGGTTGAACGCCTGATTGATTTTGATGGATCACATAACCCGTAACTTTAAAAATTCTAAATCAAGTGCTTTAGCTACGCTTTAGACAGAAAGAAATAAAAAGAATCTAGTTCTTAACGATATTTGTGCGCGAAACTGCATGGTTAACAAATCAACTCGCGTGATTTAGTCAGTAGAAGATACTTGCTGTGATGAATGTAAAGAATATTGCCAAGAATACATAAAAAGACCAATCATCATCCCATCCTTTGTAACTCAAGCCTGATCTTTTTTTTATTTGGTTTGCCGAATTCTCTGCCTTAGAGAGTAATTTTATAGGTATAAAGAAAAAATAGCGGAGATATTTTCTTGATAGCCTTGGATTCATCGCATTAAAGTACTAGCATTCTCGTTAGGAAACAATAGTTTTCATCAAGGCCGGTATCGTCGATATATTAATACTGGTTCGAGCGAGCTTGAGGTAATGCATTGAATTTAAAGAAACCTATCAATAACAGCCACTCTTTTTATCGGCGTGTATCCCTGATACTTTTTTTACTTTTCTTTATCAATAAGTCGTTTTCAGCTGATTTCGATATTAAAGAAACTGTTGTGCTCAGCGCCTTGATTGATGAAACCTCTGGTCTAGCCTCGCATGGAAATTTTTTCTATACAATTAACGATAGTGGGAATTCTAATTCAATACACAAATTATCAAGAGACGGCGAAATTCTAAATTCAATTCGTATACGTAATTCAGAAAATACCGATTGGGAATCTCTTGCTCAAGATGAAGAATTTTTATACATCGCTGATACCGGCAATAATTTCAATCTGAGAAATACTTTTATAATTTATCGAGTGCCTTGGAGTGAACTTAACGAATTAGAAGCTGAGGCAGAGCTAATAATGTTTTCGTATGGTGACTATATTCCGGGGAGTATGAGAAGTCACAATTTTGATGCAGAGGCGATAGCTATCCGTGGTGAGGAAATTTGGTTGTTCTCAAAAAATAGAGGTGATGGGAACACAAAGCTTTACCGCTTTCCGAAAATTCCAGGTGTTTATGAGACTAATCCTAGCCAGACACTTTCAGTTGACTCGCTGGTAACAGGCGCAGATATAGATCCGAATACAGGTAACCTGTTGCTAACTAGCACTCGTCTTAACAGCTCTATGAGGGAAAATATTATCTGGTTGGTTCCGACCAATAATGAAGGGGCTGAATGGAGTGAGAGGCAGTCGATTACTATTTCTCCTGAAGATCAATGGGAAGCGATTTTGTGGGATTCTTTTTCAAATAAAGTAATCTTAACTCACGAAAATAATGTTCAAGGCTATGCGGGGTTGGGAAGATTCTCCGCGGGTGAGTTGTTGCAGTAGAAGCTTGTAAAAATTAAAACTAGTTGTCCATTAAGATATTTCATCTCCAGGGGAAGAGTCCTCTTTTTCCGGTAAAGATACATTTTAGAGGCCAGTGGATCAGAGCTATCCAGACTACCCAGAAAGCTGGTTCATCACCTGAATTGAGGTATCCTAAATTTTCAAAGTCAAACATATAATCCAGAAAGTTATTCAGTGTTGGAGTTAGATGTAATGTTTCTCTAAGTGCGGCTAGAGGTAATAAAATTAATGTGAATATTAAGCAGAGGAAACCAATCCAGTGAATGAATACACCGACGCCGTTTATTTTTCGCGAACGATTTAATTTTATTTTCGAACGCATATAAATATTATGATTACTTTTTCTCTTCACAATAAACTCTTATTCTAAACTAATAGTGTACTTTTTATTCTGTGCATCTTTGGGAATAGCTTTAAGCTTGGCTGAGCGCAAAATTTTAAAAAGACAAGAAAAATCCAGCGATTGCTGCACTCATCAGATTTGCTAAGAAACCAGCACACACTGCTTTTATTCCTAGTTGGGCTATCTCGCTCTTTCGACTGGGTATCATGCTACCAAGCCCGCCAAGAATTATCCCAATAGAGGAAAAATTCGCGAAACCGCATAAAGCAAAGGTAATTATCGCTTGACTCTTCGTGTCGAAATTTTCCATCTCTTCTGCAAAAGTAGCGTAAGCGAGAAACTCGTTGAATACTAATTTTTGGCCAATAAGATTTCCTGCTAGCTGTGCTTCGGTCCAGGGTATTCCTAACATAAATGCTACTGGTTTGAAAAGGTAACCTAGAATTATCTCTAATGAGAAATTATCGATATTAAATTGATTGCCGAGACCTTCCAATAGAGAGTTTGTTAAAGCAATCAAACCAACAAAGGCCAAAACTATAGCACCTACGTTTAATGCTAACTGCATTCCGCGCGTTGCTCCAACTGCAGCAGCTTCAATAGCATTAGTGTGCTTTTCGATTTCAACTTTGAAATTTTGTTCTTCTTTTGACTCTCTGGCCATTTCCGGAATCATAAGTTTCGCCATTAAAATTCCGCCTGGGGCGGCCATAAAACTGGCCGCTATTAAAAAATTCATGTCTACACCCAATAATGAGTAGCCTACTAAAACTGAGCCCGCTACTGTGGATAAGCCGCCAACCATGATAGCGAAAAGTTCAGAGTGCGACATAGATTCCAAGTAAGGTCTTATAGTTAGAGGAGCCTCAGTTTGACCTACAAATATATTTGCGGTTGCCGATGTGGATTCGGCTTTTGTAGTTTGGAGTATTGCTCCCAAAGCCCCTCCAACAAGTTTAATGATCCAGCCCATTAATCCTATGTGGTAGAGAAGCGATACTAAAGATGAGAAGAAAACAATTATTGGTAGGACTTGGAAAGCAAAAATGAAACCGAACTCAATCGTGCCAACTTCACCAAAGACAAATTCAATCCCTTCTTGAGCATTCTCCAAGACAGACCCAACAGCAGCGGAACAATAATTTAGGATTGCTATCCCAGTCTCTGAATAGAGAGTTAATGCCCCTATCAATATCTGAAGAAGTAATGCGCCCACCACGGTTCTGGTGTTTATCAATCTCCTATTTTCCGAAAGTAGATACGGGATAAGGAGTAGGATGGCTATACCTAGGAGGCTGACGATAATTTCCACAATAATATTTTCACTGTTGTTGGGATTGAGGGAGTAATTGTTGAGATATAAGAGCTGCTATAATTTGGTTAGCTAAACAAATAATGTCCTGCTCTCCTTGAACTACTAAGTTCGCTCTATTTCGAATTGGTTTTATATATTTATGGAACATTGGGACTACATCTCTTTGGAATTGCTCCTCTACGAATTCGGCCGTTCTTCCTCTTTCCTTGCAGTCTCGTTTAATCCGTCGAGTCAATGCTATGTCAAGTGAGCAATCCAAGAAAATTGAAAAATCGATGTAAGTACCTAGTTTTTTATGATGGAGTACAAGGGCGCTTGGTATTATCAATAATTCTGCCGCCTTAATTTCTGTGGTTTCGTCTACTCGTGTGTGTGTATGAAAGTCATATTTTGGAACATTTACTGAAATGCCAGATTTCAAGAGTCTCAGGTGCTCTTCCAATAAATCGTGGTCTATCGCGCTGGGATGATCATAGTTTGTTCTAAGTCTCTGATTGAATTCAATGTCCTTTTGGTCTTTAAAATATAAATCTCCCTCCACAATTACTATTGAGCTATTTGGCTGGTTTTTTAAGATTAGGTCTCTCAACGTTTGAGAGAGTAGAGTCTTTCCAGACGCTGAGATTCCTGCTATGGATATGATTTTGTTGCTCATAGTTATCGGAGTCTTTTTCAAGTGCCATAAGAGTTAGTCGGCCGAATCTTTATTGATACCGAATAACGATGCTATGGTAAAGTCGATAGATGACACAAAACCCTATCTTTGGTTCTCGTGTCTCAGTCGATTGGGTGACACAATCATTCCCTAATGTTAGCCTCCTTACTTATTGCTTAATTTTTGTAACCGAGTGATTTATGGATATTTCAGTTATGACAGTATTGCGACGCTTTATTTTTTTTATTTCTTCTCTTCTTTCCACTCAACTTTCGGCGCAGGCAGGCTTAGCTGGGGTGGAGTTGCAGATTCACCATGTGCAAGGGCAGGTCTACATGATTCAGCGACCTGGGGGTGGAGGAAATATTGGTGCGCTAATCGGCGATGATGGCGTGTTTCTTGTCGATTCTCTGTTTGCGCCCATGTCTGAAGAATTAGTTAGCACCATAAGGGAAGTCACAGATGGTGATATCAGATTCGTTGTTAATACTCATATTCACATTGACCATGTGGGGGGTAATCAAAATCTGGTGGATTTAGGCGCGGTTATATTTTCCCACGAGAACACAAGGTCTAAATTTCTTGAGGAAAGGAGTCACTTTCCGAGGAATGGGGGGAGTTTTGCGCCTCAGCAGCCTGAGTCTGCGCGACCGATGATTACTTTTAATGACTCCATCACTTTTCATTTCAGTGGGGAGGAGGTTAGTGCATTTCTAGTACCCCCTGCTCACACAGACGGTGATATATTCGTGTATTTTCCTGAATCTGATGTGCTGCATTTGGGTGATGTTTTTCGCACCACTAGCTATCCCATTATAGATAAATTCAATGGGGGGAGTTTGAGAGGAACAATCGCCGCTCTCGATAGGGCTATAGACTTAGCAGGTCCTGATACAAAGATTATCCCGGGTCATGGGCTTGAAATTGAAGACCGGGACAAATTGATAGAGTTCCGTGCAATGATTCTTGAAATACGAGGCCGAGTTTATGACATGATAAGAGAGGGTATGCATCTAGATGAGATTATGGCTGCACAACCAACAGCTCCGTATGACAGCACCTGGGAAAATGACCCGGGTTGGACTTATATAGATTTTGTGCCGGTGGTATATTATGAACTTGGCGGTGCGGGGAGACTGGAAGATCGATGATTTTAGGATCATCGAGGATAATCTAGTAAGAATCATTAACTTAAAAGGTGTGGGAAATGATAGAACTTATAGTCTACGCATTAGCGTTGTTGATTTTTCAAATCATGGCGCATTATCCGTTGAATCTTCAGCATGTTCAGTTTTTTCTGTCTAACAGGCATGAAAGTCTCGAGTTCGATGATACTACGCTCAGAATCCAAAGAGCTGCATCTAATTTAAAAGAAACTCTTCCCATTTTTTTGGTGTTGATGATCTTAGGAATAGTACAAGATGTTGATCTTACATCCTTAGGCTCTTATTGGCTGATACTAAGGGTTCTTTTTTTTGGTCTTTACGCTGCTGGGATTGAAAAAATAAGATCTGTGGTCTGGATACTCGCGTTAGTAGATCTAATAGCCATGGCATTGTCTATACTGGCTAGCGCTTAGAGTTAACCTCTGGCTTAATTTTTGACCGACTGCATTTTTACTTGGAAATAATCCGGGTATCAAACAACTAAATCCTTTCGGAATATTGACGCGATCGGTCGTTGCCTTACTTATTAAAAAGGTAACGGTTCCTGCTAACCTTATTTATTGAGATAAGTTTTTGGCTAATCATAGAAATATCATTACAGGCACCGCTACCTCTGAATCCCTGGCTGGCACAACCGATGACGATCGAATTAATTCGGCAGGGGGTTCTGATACGATTAGTGGTTATGCCGGAGATGACCAGATTAACGGGTACCCCTCAGGCAAGGGTTATGTTCACTGGGGTGCGACTGACCCTTTGTTAATTTTAGGTGGTGACGGCAATGATTTTATTGTTGGTGGAGCCGATAAAGACAAACTTTATGGCGGAACTGGTGATGATTCGATTCATGGAAGAGAACAAAACGATTCTCTCTTTGGTGAGGAGGGAAATGATACCCTCTTCGGAAAAGAGGGTAATGACAGCATAGAAGGAGGTGAGGGAGCTGATACTTTGTATGGGAGTGTTGGCGATGATCAATTAAAAGGAGGAGCCGGAGATGATGAATTGTGGGGGGGCGATGATGATGATGAGCTCTTTGGTGGATATGGGAAAGATTATTTAGATGGTGGGTTGGGAAACGACTATCTTAATGGAAACGATGGAGACGACGAGCTGTATGGTGATGTTGCGGATACGTCCGCGTATGGAAATGACACTCTTGTTGGTGGGAATGGAGCAGATTATCTTTCTGGCGATGGTGGGAAAGATATTTTACTTGGAGGATCTGATAATGACACATTATTTGGAGGAGATGGTGACGACACGCTGGATGGAGGTCCCGGATTTGACCAGCTTGTAGGCGGCGCTGGAGATGATCACTACATAATTAATTCATCGACATTTGAACTGCTGGATTCCGCAGGTAAGGATTCAGCTGTTGTTAATATCGATTATTTGAAAATACCCTCCACAATTGAAGTTGTCGATTACGGGGTTAATGTACGAGCGTTGCCATACTGGATAGATGCACTCTTATTTGATGATGCCGCTCGCTATTCAAGCTTGCTGGGGCCAGAGAAGACTTTTTACTTTGGCTTTCCTAAGAGTGTAGAAGATTACTCTTATTCACTGGATGAAAAGGAATTGAATGGATGGCAACCTTTCAGCAAAGAGCAACAGCGAGATACACGTGAGATAATTAGTTACGTGGGTTCTATCTTGGATGTTAAATTCAGGGAGATTACAGAATTTAATCAAGTAAACACTATAGCTTTTGCTAACAATGTCCAACCAACAAGTGGGGCTTCCGCTTTTGCCCCCGGAGTGTTGCCCAAATCGAGCGATGTTTTTATCGGTATACTAGACGACGGTAGTTTTCAAATTCCTACTAAAGATAATTTTAGATATGCAAATGTTTTTATTCATGAGATTGGGCATGCTCTTGGGCTTAAACATCCCTTCGAAGAACCAAGTCCGTCAGGTAAGGTGGCTTCCCCGCCATATTTAGAAAGTGATGAAAATAGATCCATATGGACTCAGATGTCCTATTCGGGTGAAAAAAAATCATATGAATTTAGCCCATTGGATATAGCTGCACTTCAATACCTTTATGGAGTCGAGTCGACTGCAAATTACGAAGATACCGTTTATGTATACAATGAACTAAAGTCGAATTTTATTTGGGATGGAGGGGGAGTGGACACAATAGATGCCTCTTCGTCTTCGCAGCCGGTGACAATTTTTTTAAGTCCTGGTTATCACGGATTCAAAGGACTAACAAAAAAATATGAATTGATTACGTCTCCTGGGCAGATTACGGTAAATTTTGGGACACAAATCGAAAATTTAGTCGGATCAAGATTTTCTGACGTTCTTACGGGTAACGATTTAAATAATACACTGATTGGTGACAAGGGAAGCGATATCATTGATGGTGGAGCTGGAGTGGACACTGTGGTCTTTGATTTTGATAGGATAGATGCAACATTAGATCACGTCATCGAGTACAAATCGAAAGATGAAAATGTTGATATTGTTAGCACTTGGAGAATTATTTCTGACCAACACACCGATACGATAAGAAATATAGAGCGACTTAAATTCAAAGATTCAAACGTAGCTTTAGACATAAATGGCAACGCGGGGAAAATAGTCAAATTATTATCAGCCCTTCTAGGAGCTGATGAGGCGATGAATAAAGCGTATATAGGAATTGGACTAACTGCCCTAGACTCTGGTATGCCTTTCGAAACATTAATGAAAGCAGGTTTGGATTTTGTTTTAGGATCGAATCCAGATAGTGAGAATGTGGTTAATCTATTTTATGAAAATCTTGTGGGCTCGGTTGCTCCAGAATCAATAATCGAGAAATACAGTGAATTAATCGATCTTGGTGAATTAACCCCTACTGATTTGGGTATTGCTGTCGCTGAGCACAATATAACCGCATCGAATATCAATTTGGTGGGTTTAGCAGAGACAGGGGTAGAGTATATATAACAGTTGAGACCATTACTAATTAAAGTAAAATAATGATTTCGCTGTCGTATAATTTAAAAATGGTCACCTGCCAAAAACCCTTATTTATAGCACTAGGTTTAGTCACAATTTTTATGACTACTTATGGGGTTATAGGTGCAATTGGTTGGGGCGAGGAAGCCTCAAATGAGCAAGCGATTGGAGAGATCTCAAGATGGTGTGAAAGAGTTTCGGGTGGGCTCTTTAGAGAGCCGTCGAATGCGTTGAGTAATTTAGGATTTATGTTTGCTGGATTGATGATGTTGCGGATTCTTGCAATGGATTCGGATTATCTGTTTGATTTGAATCAATTTTTCGGTCATACACCTGTATCCCTTTTGTACGCGGGGAGTGTAATTTGGTTGGGTGGCGGCTCGCTGCTCATGCATGGTACTCACACCGCTTGGGGAGCTTCGGCAGATAATCTAAGCATGGTAATGTACATTCTAATACCCTGGTTATTTAACCTCTCGCAAATGGGTGGATGGAGCACAAAGAAGTTACTAACTATTTATGGTTTATTGGTTTTAACTTATGGTCTAGGTAGAGAATTTCTTGGCTCTCGTCTTGGAATTAATCTAGATTTGTTTGATATTTCCATTGCGCTTTGGTGTATCTCTGAATTGCTACATAGATTTTGGTCGCCCAGATTCCGTATCCTTTCCGGGTTTTCTGGATTCATAGTTGCCGCAATTTTTGGTATTTTTCCAACCGAAATGATCGCTGAGCCTATGAAATATTGGTGGGTAATTTTATTTTGGGTTCCAGGTATATTTTCTAACTATCGACCGATGGTGCAAAGGAAATATTATCCCTGGTTCTTCTTGGGCATAAGTACTTATTTGACAGCATTTGCAATCTGGTTAACGGGTAGGCCCAATCATCCATGGTGTAACCCTGACTCTATTTTTCAAGCACATGCTGTGTGGCATTTGCTATCAGCTTTGGCAACATGGTTTTTCTTTAAGTATTTTCGTACCGAGAGAGGAATCAGGCTTTAAAATCGTATGTCAGTTGCTATCTCAATCAAAAATCTAGCCAAAACTTATGCCAACGGCTTTGAAGCTTTAAAAGGCATATCACTAAAGGTAAATCAAGGTGATTTCTTTGCGTTACTAGGTCCAAATGGGGCGGGTAAATCAACTACAATAGGAATTCTTTCGACGCTTGTAAAACGAAGCTCTGGCAGTGTTGAAATATTTGGAAGAAATGTCGATACGCACGTCTATGAAACCAAATACGATTTAGGAATCGTGCCCCAGGAGTTTAATTTCAATCAATTCGAGAAGGTCCAAGATGTGGTAGTTACACAAGCTGGGTATTACGGGCTGCCAAAGGAATTAGCTTTAGAAAGAGCAGAGAAATATCTCCTAAAACTGGGTCTTTGGGAAAAGCGTAATGATCGGTCACGTTCACTATCTGGAGGAATGAAAAGGCGTCTGATGATAGCGAGAGCTTTAGCTCATGAGCCTCGATTATTGATCTTGGATGAACCGACCGCTGGCGTTGATATTGAATTACGCCGTTCCATGTGGGATTTTTTGACGGAGATAAATTCGAATGGTACGACGATAGTTTTAACTACCCACTATTTAGAGGAAGCCGAACAATTATGCAAAAAAATAGCAATAATTGATGAGGGAAGGATTATTGAAGATACGAATATGAAGGATTTGCTCACAAAACTTGATTCAGAGACATTTATCTTCGATTTGACTGAAAACCTTGATGTTGTTCCCGAGCTGAAATTTCCCGATATTTCTGCACGTTTAATTGATCAGAGATCAATTGAAATCACACTACCCGCAGATCGGAATGTTAATGACGTTTTTCTAGAGCTCGATAGTAAAGGGATAAAGGTAGCTAGCATGAGAAACAAAACTAATCGACTTGAGCAGCTTTTCATATCTCGAATAGAAGAGAGTAATGCAAGCTAATGTTTTCTGATCATAGATACATTGCATTTGAAACGATAGTCACGAGAGAGGTTCGTAGATTTTCTCGAATATGGCTTCAAACGCTCGTCCCTCCTGCGATTACAATTGGTTTATATTTTGTGATATTCGGTAACCTGGTTGGTCGACGGATTGGTGAGATGGGTGGCTTTCAATATATGGAGTTTATAATACCTGGTTTGATTATGATGAGCGTCATCCAAAATTCCTATTCTAATGTAGTCTCAAGCTTCTTTAGTCAAAAGTTTCAGAAAACTGTAGAAGAAATGCTTGTGGCTCCAATACCCAACTATATTATCCTTTCTGGTTTAGTAGTCGGTGGAATGTGCAGGGGATTAACAGTAGGCGCGATCGTTACATTAATGTCGCTACTTTTCACTGATTTAAACATACAGCACCCAATACTTACTTTTTTAATTATTTTACTTACTTCAGCTGTATTTTCATTGGCGGGATTTATTAATGCGGTATTTGCAAATAGTTTTGATGACATTTCGATAATTCCAACATTTGTGTTAACGCCATTAATTTATTTAGGGGGTGTTTTTTATTCAGTACAATTGTTGCCAACATTTTGGCAGTTCGTTTCAGGATTAAATCCAATTTTCTATATGGTCAATGCATTTAGATATGGATTCTTAGGTGCCTCTGATGTGTCCGTAACATGGGCTTTTATGATTTTAGGAATTTTCACAGTAGGACTCTATGTGGGCTGTATTTGGCTTTTACGAAGCGGCAAAGGTATTAGAACCTAACTGGAGAGAATTTCATGTCAAAAAATCCATTAGGTAGAAAATCTCCGGTACCGGGAGCCTACAATCCTGATTTACTGTTTGTAATTCCCCGGGATATTTCAAGGGCGAAATTAGATAATTATTGTAGAGAACAAATCAACGGTTTTGATTTGTGGAGGGCATATGAGGTTTCCTGGTTAAACCCTAGTGGTAAACCAGAGATCCGAACAGCTGAATTTCAATTCAGTGCTTCGTCACTCAATATAATTGAATCAAAGTCTGTGAAGCTATACTTAAATTCTTTGAATAACGAAACTTTCGAATGCGAAACAGAACTATTTAAAATTCTTGAGCATGATTTGTCAGTTGCATCTGGTGAAAAAGTAGGCGTAGAAATAAAACCGCTTACGTCGATAGATTTACTGCCTGAGTTTTTTGATGAAAGTTTATCATTGGATGGCGTAGATGGTTTTAAGTTAATTAGAAATCCTAGTAGTCACATGCTGAAAGTGATTGACCTTGAAGTTGATAATGAGCGACTACACTCTGAACTATTCCGATCTTTATGCCCTGTAACGGGTCAGCCTGATTGGGCTACTTTTCAGATTCAATATTCTGGGTTAAAGATTGATAAAAAATCTTTGCTTGAATATCTCTGTTCCTTCAGGGGTCATGCGAGTTATCATGAAGACTGCGGAGAAAGAATATTCCTTGAAATACTTAAAAGTTGTAAGCCGGTAGATTTGACGATATCTCTTAATTTTCTTCGAAGGGGTGGGGTGGACATTAATGTTCATCGAAGCACCAAACAAACAATATTAAAAGCTAACCAGTCTCGCTTGATCAGACAGTAGTTTCTTGTGCTTGAGTTTCAGCTGGTATAAATTGCGTCATAATTCGGTGAGGTGTCCGAGTGGTTGAAGGAGCACGCCTGGAAAGTGTGTAAGTCGAAAGGCTTCGAGGGTTCGAATCCCTCTCTCACCGCCAATAAAATATTGATTTTATTTGGGCAGTATGAAGATGGAGTTTTTAGGGTGATCAGTAAGAATAAAAAAAATTGGTAAGTACGGTTTTTAAGAAATCGTTAAATTTGAGCTAATGAATAGGCAGAAAATCTAAAGACCTAATATTGATAAAATTGGATCTAAATTAATAAGTGATAAATTTGTCTTTTTTAAAGAGGCTAGTATGAAAAATATTAAATTAACTCTGATTAGGTTAATCCCTTTCATCATATCTGCTTTGGCTGAAGCTCAAACTGTAGATTGGCCGAGTTACGGTGGGGACAATGGTTCATCTAAATATTCAGCGTTGAACCAAATCAACACAAATAATGTTGGTGACTTAATAACGGCTTGGGAGTGGCTTAGTCCTGATAACTTGTTAGTTTCGGAGATTATTCAATCTAGCGGTCCTATGTTGAGGCCAGGGCCTTTTAAGGCTACTCCAATTGTAGTTGATGGTTTTATGTATCTTCCTACTACTTATGGTCAGATAGTTTCTTTAGATCCAGTCACTGGCGAAACTCGATGGGTTTTTGATACTAGAACTTATGATGATGGTCGTCCAACGAACCTGGGATTCAATGTCAGGGGTGTTGCCTATTGGGAGGAATCAGGCAAGACAAGAGTCTTTTTTGCGACGAATAACTCATACCTGTGGTCTATAGATGCTGAGATGGGTCTTCCGGATACTGATTTTGGTGATAATGGGAAGATAGATCTCACGATTGGACTTGGTCGAGAAGTTGATCGTAAACAGTACGGTGTAGTGTCGCCACCTTTAGTTACCAATAATAAGGTAATTGTGAATTCTATCGTGTTAGATGGGCCAAGGAATAAGGAGGCGCCCCCCGGTCATGTGAGGGCTTTCAATCCCCATACAGGTGAGCTTGAATGGAAGTTCAATACGATACCGCAAGCTGGGGAATTTGGTAACGATTCGTGGATGGATGGATCTTGGGAGTATAGTGGCAACACTAACGCATGGACGATAATGAGTGCGGATGACGAATTAGGTATCGTATACCTTCCGATCGGGACGCCAACGAACGATTGGTACGGTGGCTTGAGGAAGGGTGACAATCTATTCGCTGAAAGCTTGGTTGCTGTCGATGTTAATACCGGTCAATTAATCTGGCATTTCCAGATGGTACATCATGGTGTTTGGGACTACGATCTTCCCGCTGCCCCTACGCTTATTGACATTACGGTAGATGGGCGGGACATCAAAGCTGTAGCGCAGATCTCTAAGCAGGGATTTACTTATGTCTTCGATCGAATAACTGGCGAGCCTGTTTGGCCCATTGAAGAAAGGTCAGTACCTCAGAGTACGGTGCCTGGAGAGCAATTGTCGGCAACACAGCCGTTTCCAACAAAGCCAGCCCCTTTTGAACCACAGGGGATCAGTGATGAGACATTAATTGACTTTACCCCACAGTTGCGCGAAGAAGCCTTGCAGAATATTGAGGTTTTTGATTATGGACCCTTGTTTACTCCTCCCAGTCTTCGGGGAGCTATTCAGTTTCCTGGTTGGGCCGGTGGGGGGGAATGGCATGGAGCTGCCTTTGACCCTTTAACTGGTCTGTATTATGTTCCTTCTGCCTCTGGGCCAATTGTTGTTCAACTCACGGAGGCTGATCCGTCAGAATCTAACTTGATATACAGACGTGGTGGTGCTCGATCCGTAAATGGCCCTCAAGGATTACCGCTTACAAAGCCACCTTATGGTCGCATAACAGCCATAGATATGAATAGTGGTGAGCATCAGTGGGTTATTCCACATGGTGAAGGGATTCGGCAAGAGATCATCGAAAAAGGCATTATTGATCCAGGTCCTGTAGGCTCAACGCACCGCGTTGGCCCGGTTTTAACTAAAACATTGTTATTTTTTGCGCAAATTGATGGCGATCGGAACCTATTGCGAGCTTTTGACAAGTCTAATGGTGCCGTAATTTATGAACATGAGCTCCCTCTGGCTCCGCAAGGCACACCAATGACCTATATGATAGACGGTAAACAATACATCACTATTGCAGTTGGCGGACGCCAAGATGCTAGACTAATTTCGCTCAGTCTACCCTGATAGACCTTGATGTTCTTGAGAACACTGGTGAAAAAGGGATCAATAGATGCGATTCTGGTTTCCTGTGGTATCATTTTAAGCGGTAACTCTTGTCGGTCCCCCCGCAATGATAAGTTATGAACCCCGCCAGGCCCGGAAGGGAGCAACGGTAGTAACTGATTCATGTGCCGAGGTGTGGCTGGCGGAGTTGCCACTGTCGTTTTAACGGCGTTTGACTTTTAAATAACGAAGCATCATTGATACGAGTTATAAGATGAGCTACCAAGTGCTTGCACGAAAATGGCGACCAAAAAATTTCTCAGAGGTTGCAGGCCAAGGTCACGTCTTAAGAACTTTAGTAAATGCTCTTGATAATCAGCGCCTCCATCATGCTTACTTATTTACAGGAACTAGGGGAGTCGGTAAAACAACGCTCGCAAGAATTTTAGCAAAATGTTTGAATTGCGAAATTGGGATTACATCAACTCCGTGTGGTAAATGTAATGCATGCAATGAAATAAAAGAAGGTAGATTTATTGATCTAATAGAAGTGGATGCAGCATCTCGAACGAAGGTAGAGGACACTCGTGAGCTATTAGATAATGTACAATATTCACCTGCTTCTGCTCGTTTTAAGGTTTATTTGATTGATGAAGTTCACATGCTGTCAAATCACAGCTTTAATGCTCTGCTTAAAACGCTCGAAGAACCGCCTCCGCACACTAAATTCCTTTTTGCTACAACTGACCCACAGAAGCTACCTGTTACGATATTGTCTCGGTGTCTTCAGTTCAATTTAAAGCCTTTATCATCCAAAATAATCGCAGATTTTATAATGGATATACTGAAAGAGGAGGGTGTCATATTTGATGAAGAGGGAGTCTGGGATATAGCTGGGGGAGCAGATGGAAGTATGAGAGACGCCCTTACACTACTTGATCAAGGAATTTCGTATTGTAAAGGTCAGATTAATGGTGACGCAATTCGGGAAATGTTAGGAGTTCCCGATAGACTGCAAAGTTTTTTTATTTTGCAAGCATTAGCCGAAAAATCAGCCCCTAACGTTATAGAAATTATCTCTCAACTTTCAGAAGGATCTCCAGATTTTAAAGGCTTGCTTGATCACTTACTATCTTTGTTTTACAGACTAGCTATTGCCCAGGTCTTACCAGAATCTGTTGAAAACAACCTTGGTGATAGAGAACAGATACTTAACTTATCCGAATCTTTTTTAGCTGAGGATCTACAGTTGTATTATCAAATGGGTTGCAAGGCTAGGGTGGAGATAGAGATGGCACCTGATGCAAAAGCATCATTTGAAATGCTGATGCTGAGAATGATCACCTTTTCTCCAGCTTCGGAATCTCTGCAGTCAATCAATGCTGACAATAATCAAAAAAAAAAAATAAATCTTGACGGTAAAAATAACATCACCAGAAGTGTCCGAAGCGATAAATCTTTGAAAGCGACCGCTCTTTCCGAGTCTGAGGAGAGTGAGTTTAACGTTAAAAGTAATTTTAATGCTCCAAATGACAAAGAAACCTCGTGTGAATTTGATTCCGCTATCAAGCTTGAAACCAATGACGATTGGTTGTCAGTATTTTTGAAATTGAATGTAACTGGGATGATTGAAAACGTTTTATCGAACGCTCAACTAAAAAGTTGCAATAATGAAGATTTTTACTTCAAATTAGATGAAAATGCGATGACGATTTATAATGACGATATGCTTCCAAAATTATCTTCTACGTTGAGCTCATATCTAAATAGAAAAGCAATTGTTCATATCTTATCTGAACAAGTTGATGGTGAGACCCCATCCAAATTGAATGCTAGACTAAAGCAAGAGTCTCGACAAAAAATGCTCGACGGTTTTCAGCGAAATTCTAATGTCCAGAGAATAATTAACCATTTTTCCGGAGAAATATCGATCTCCAGTATAACAACTATAGATGAGTAACATTTAGATGACAGACCTAAACGATATAATGATGCAAGCCAAGCGGATGCAAGAAAGTTTTCAAGAAGCTCAAAAAGAAATGGAGAAATTAACTGTAGATGGAGAGTCTGGCGCTGGTCTTATTAAAATTAGAATGAATGGTAAGCACGATGTGGTAAGTGTTGTATTAGACGATACGCTTTTCCAAGAAGATAAACCGGTAATTGAGGATCTAATTGGAGCGGCTGTTAATGATGCGGTGCGAAAACTTGAAGAAAAGAGTCAGCAATCTCTGGGTGGGCTTGCTCAAAACTTTAAAATGCCTGATGGATTTAAATTTCCATTTTAAGCAAAATGAATTCTAGTCCGCTTATTAATCAGTTGATCGAATCTTTTAGATGCCTTCCAGGCGTAGGCCCTAAATCTGCGCAAAGAATGACTTTATTTCTCTTAGAGAGGAATAGAGCTGGAGGATTGAAATTAAGCGAATCGTTAGCTTCAGCTTTGAACAATGTCGGTAACTGTCGAGAATGTAGAAACCTTACAGAACATGAACTCTGCTCAATTTGCGAAAATAAGTCGAGGGATCCAGGCCTATGTTGTGTTGTTGAGTCGCCGGCAGATATTTTAGCCATTGAGCAAGCGGGATCTTATAGGGGGGTTTATTTTGTTTTAATGGGAAGGTTATCGCCAATTGATGGTATTGGTCCGGCGCAGCTTGGAATTAATTCTTTGATTGAAAAAGTAAGAACTAAATCCATAAAGGAAGTAATACTTGCATGTAACCCTACTGTCGAAGGCGATGCAACAGCATACTACATAGCGGAGCAGTTGAAGTTCGAGGATATTAAAGTTACGCGCATAGCTCATGGTATTCCAGTAGGCGGGGAACTAGAATTTGTTGATGGCGGGACTTTAAATCATGCATTTTCGGGACGTAAATCTATGTTAGATAATGAGTCAAATGGTGGAGAGTAACCGTAACAAATTTGAACTTGTTGAATCTGACCAAAGATTGAATGACGTGTGCCAAGAATTATACCCGGAAAAGCTTCTTGCCTTAGATACCGAATTCGTGAGAACAAATACATTTTATGGTCAATTAGGTCTGATCCAATTGAGCGCTGCTCAGACGTGTTATCTTATTGATCCAATTAAGGTTAACGCCTGGGATACTTTTTGTGAAATTTTTTGCGAGCCTACAAGGTTGGTAATTTTACATTCAGCAAGTGAAGATTTAAATCTCCTGGCTACATCTTTGAATATCATGCCGAGTCGTCTCTTTGATTCGCAAATTGCTGGAGCATTTCTGGGACTTGGGTTCTCACTAAGTTACCAAGCATTAGTTCAGCTTATTTTGGGACAGCACGTAGAAAAGGATGTCACGAGGTCAAATTGGCTGGCAAGACCACTTTCAAAAAGACAGTTACGATATGCGGCTGATGACGTCTACTATCTTCCGGCTCTTGAGGAAAATTTAAGAAAGCAATTAATATTGGAAAACAAATTTGACTGGTTCGAAGACGAATGCCTCTCTTTACTAAAGACTTCTGAGGGTTTTGAAGATCCTTCTAACTGGGAAACTTCCTATAGCCAGATTAGTGGCTCGTGGAAGCTTACTACAGAACATTTAGAATGTTTACAACAGTTGTGTTACTGGAGAGAAGCTCAGGCTAGACAGAGAAACAAGCCAAAGTCTTGGATTGCAAAGGACTCCGATTTATTAACGATGTCGGTAATTATTGGAGATTCAAATCATATTTCAATTAAAACATTAATGGAAGAGACGAAAATTGATAAGCGATTCTTGTCTAGTGATGGAGAGGAGATTATCGAGAAGTTGAGTAATTCGCGCTATGAATTAAAACCGATCGAAAAAGGCCTTTTGAATTATCCGTTGAGCTCTTCATCCAGAAAAATTTTGAAGCAATGCCAAGAGCGAGCATCAGAAGTAGCTAATAAGCTGTCAATTTCACCTGAGTTATTGGCGCGCAAGCGGTTGTTGCAAAAGATTGTAAAAGATTATGAGTATAGTGGTACCTTAATTTGGCCAAACGAATTTTCCAGTTGGCGGAAGGAAGTTCTCAATGATTCATTAGCTCAAATATTTTCAAGCTGAGAATAGTCATGAGTTTTAATAACTTGCGTCAAAAATTTTGGGAACTGCCTTTAAACGAATTATCAGATATAGAGTGGGAAGCATTATGTGATGGATGTGGTAGATGTTGCTTAAAGAAGTTTGTAGATGATGAGACAGAAGAACTACTTTGGACGCGGATAGTATGTAAATATTTTGACAATAATTCGGGAGAGTGCTCATGCTACCAGAAGAGAACTCAGTTGGTAGCTGATTGTCTTGATGTGAAAGAGCTAATCCCTGCGCATTTAGAATGGATGCCCCCAACCTGTGCATACAGGTTAAGAGCTAATGACGAACCCTTATTTGACTGGCATCCCTTATTGTCAAAAGACAACTCATCAGTCATCACTTGTGGGGTATCAATTCTAGGAAAGTCTATATCCGAGGAAAATGTCCATCCGGGAGGCTTCCTCGAACATGTAATACGCTGGGTAGATAGCTAGAACCATGATAATCCAAAATGATATTTTGCTAATAAGCTTGATTTACTTGACTGCAGGTGTCGTATTTTTTTTACTATTCTGGCGTCTTATTAGCGTTTTAAAATTTGAATTGTTTGTATATATGTTTCGTGGGCTACTAGCATCGTTAATATTCACACCTTGGTTTATAAATTTGCAAGAAACTACACTAGCTCCCGCGCTCATGGTTGTCATGTTGGATTTGATTACATTAGGGTCAGCAGAAGTTTTCAGGGCCGGAGTTCCCTTGTTACTCTCTATTTTTACTTTTCAGGTTGTTGCTCTTGGATTTTACATTTTTAAAAAAAGGCCAGCTAAAAAGACTAGTCTTTAATTATTTTCTTAAAAGACATTTTTTTAAAGAATGTTCTCTAGATATTTTTCTTTGTCTGCCTTTTTTATTATGGAACATTGCCTATAGCAATCCGATAGCAAGTATTAGTTCTTCTGTCGGAAATTTTGATATTGAACTTTTCGATGATTCAGCTCCCTTGACCGTAGCTAATTTTATCCATTATGCGGAGTCAGGTAGATATAGTGGTACTGTTATTCATCGCTCGTTACCGGGTTTCGTCGTGCAGGGTGGTTGGTTAACATATGAGAGTGAGAGTAATAGTCTGATACCGATAAAAACAGATTGGGCACTATTAAACGAATTTCGTTTATCTAATATACGTGGAACTGTTGCCATGGCGAAGGTAGGTGGGGATCCAAATAGTGCGACGAGCCAATGGTTTATTAATCTGTCGGATAACTCTAAGAATCTCGATAATCAAAATGGTGGATTCACTGTTTTTGGAAGGGTTATCGGAAACGGTATTACCGTAGCCGATGAAATTTCTAGTCTGAAAACTTATACAGTCGGCGGGATTACTGATTTTCCACTGAAGGACTATGTTCAGAGTAAGATTTCCTCAGATAATTTTATAACCGTTTTAAAGGTAGATATTAAATCCACTGAAGTCGCTACTAACTATTTTGATGCGAAAAGTTCAGAATTGAGACTAACACTTGATGCTGGAAACTCTGGTATGGCCACCCTTTCACTTTCGGTAGATGGGTCGGAGTCACCACCATTATTTAAGCTGGTTTTGAATAGTATACAACAGATATATGACCCCACTTTGAATATGGCAATTTTTGAGCCATCGACTGGCTCGTTAACTGTACCCGAGCTTTACGTCGCTGGAGAGAAAGTCTATAAAAATCTACGATTTATATTGGAGGATCCAGAACAGTATACGTTTGTCTTGGAGTCCTATGAAGAAATTTAAACACGTTACCCACAAGAAGAACCTTTTACTGTATTAAAACCAATTTGAGCATTAAAATAGCGTTTTAAATAATAGTTTCGGAAGTATTTAGATGAATTTCACAGGTACACAAGAATATGTGGCAACCAAAGAGTTGCAAATGGCCGTAAATGCTGCAATTCAGTTGCAAAAACCCCTTTTGATCAAAGGAGAGCCAGGCACGGGAAAGACTATGCTCGCAGAGCAGGTTTCTAAGGCATTAAATTTGCCGTTAATTCAATGGCACATAAAATCGACGACTAAGGCGCAACAGGGTTTATATGAATATGATGCTGTTTCAAGACTCCGCGATTCTCAGTTAGGTGACGATAAGGTACACGATATTGCGAATTACATCATACAGGGCAAAATTTGGCAGGCCTTTGAATCTGACTCACAGTCGGTTTTATTAATCGATGAAATAGATAAAGCAGATATCGAGTTTCCTAATGACTTGCTTTTAGAGTTAGATAAAATGGAATTTTTTGTCTACGAAACTAAGCAGTTAATTAAGGCTCGTACGCGACCGATTATTGTCATTACGAGTAACAATGAAAAAGAGCTTCCCGATGCATTTTTGAGGCGTTGTTTTTTTCATTATATTGAATTTCCTGACTCGGTGACTATGGAGCGAATCGTAAATGTACATTATCCAGATATAAAGAAAGATCTATTGAGTCAAGCTATGGATATATTTTTTGATGTGCGAAAAATTCCTGGTTTAAAGAAAAAACCATCCACATCTGAGTTGATTGATTGGTTGAAATTGTTGATGGCGGATGATATCCCGGAAGATGTTTTAAAGAATCACGATGCTAAAAATGCAATACCGCCGCTATACGGTGCGCTTCTCAAAAACGAACAGGATGTTCACTTGTTGGAAAAGCTAGCCTTTATGCATAGAGCAAAAACTTAATGCTTATTAAATTCTTTATGACGTTAAAGGAAGAGCGCCTGCCAGTGTCATTCACTGAATTATTCACTCTTCTGGAATGTCTTAAAAAAAATATTATTTTTGGAAATGTGGATGATTTCTATCATTTGTCACGTTTATGCTTAATAAAAGATGAGAAGAATTTTGACAAATTTGACAGAGCTTTTGCTAAATACTTTGAGAATGTTGAAATTATAGATGAGCTTTCGTCGCATGAAATTCCGAATGAATGGTTACGAAAGCAGCTTGAATCTATGTTAACAGACGAAGAGAAAGCAAAAATTGAGGCGCTTGGCGGGCTTGATAAATTGATGGAGGAATTCAAGAAGCGCATGGAAGAGCAAAAAAAGCGTCATCAGGGAGGTAATAAATGGGTGGGGACAGGTGGAACTTCGCCGTTTGGCGCATATGGGTATAATCCAGAGGGAATACGGATAGGTCAACAAGAGGGCAGAAGTGGTCGAGCAGTCAAAGTATGGGATCGTCGTAATTATCGAGATCTAGATGACTCTGTGGAGTTAGGGACTCGTAATCTTAAATTAGCTTTAAGAAGGCTTCGGAAATTTGCACGGACGGGCACAGCAGAAGAATTGGACCTGGATAATACGATATCGTCGACTGCAAAAAACGCTGGCTTGTTGGACATCAAAATGATTCCAGAACGTCATAATGCTGTTAAAGTCTTATTGTTTTTCGATGTCGGAGGTTCGATGGACCCTCATGTAAAAACATGTGAAGAGCTTTTTTCAGCCGCACGGAGTGAATTTAAGCATTTAAAGTATTACTATTTTCATAACTTTCTTTATGAATCAGTTTGGACGAAGAGTCACAGGCGGCACGCTGAGACAACACAGATTTTTGAAGTGATGAATAAATACTCTAAAGACTACAAGGTTATTTTTGTTGGTGATGCAACCATGGCGCCATACGAGATTACCCATACAGGTGGCAGTATAGAGCACTACAATGAGGAAGCTGGTGCTATTTGGATGAAGAGAATGAGTGAGTCGTTCGACAATATGGTTTGGATAAACCCTACTCCGAAAGACTACTGGGAGCATAGTTACTCTATCGAAATTGTTAAAGAATTAATGGAGGATAAAATGTTTCCACTTACCGTAAAGGGATTGGAAGGCGCGATGGGTTCGCTTCTAAAGTAAAATATATGGAAAAACTACTCTCAGAATTATCGCCGCATCAGTACAATTCTCTCAGAGAACTATTTAGTTATTTTTCATCAGAGCACGCCTCATTAAAAGCATTTACTTGTCTTGGGAAAACTTTGACCTATGAAGAGATAGAAAAGCTTAGTGACAATTTCGCTGCCTATATTCAGGCGCATACAGACCTTCAAGTAGGCGATAGAGTCGCGATACAACTTTTAAATCTTCTACAGTTTCCGATAACGTTTTATGGACTAATAAAAGCTGGGTTGGTGGTAGTGACGACTAACCCCCTATACACCTCTCAAGAAATGCTTCATCAATTTGCAGACTCGGGAGTAAAGGGAATAGTTATTCTTGATGCATTCTGTGAAAAATTAGAAAAAATACTTCCTAAAACAGAAATTACAACAGTAATTATTTCACGCCTTGGTGACCTCCAAGGACCACTACAGTCAAAGATACTTAATTTTGGAGCGAGATACGTTAAACGCATTGTGCCTAACTACAAGATACCAAATTCGGTAAGCTTTGAAACTGTTGTTACCTGCCAAGATAGATATATGGAACCCGAGGGAGCGGGGGTTGATAATGATGTTGCGTTAATCTTATACACTGGAGGCACGACGGGTGTCTCTAAGGGAGCCATGCTGAGCCATCGAAATCTGATTAGTAACATGATGCAACTCAGGTCAAGATGCTTACTCCTCATAAGGGATAAGCTAGAAAATATAGCTGCACCATTGCCGCTTTATCACAGTTACGCTTTTTTGCTGCACTGTTTGACTATGCCCTACGCGGGCAATCATAACATTCTCATTCCTAATCCCAGAGATTTGAAATCATTAGTTGCGGTATTTCAAAAATTTGTAATTAACGGCTTTGTTGGGATTAACACTCTTTATCTTGCTCTTTTGCAGAATGAAAAATTTAAAACGTTGAATTTTGAAAATTTAAAATTTTGTGGGGCGGGCGGTATGGCTATGTCGACGTCGGTTTCCCAGCAGTGGGAGACCGTTACTGGTAGCGAAATTATAGAGGGCTATGGATTAACGGAATGCTCTCCAGTCGTCTCAGTAAATATCCCAGGTAAGGTCCGCGTAGGTACTGTTGGTCATTTGGTTCCGGAGACAGAATGTAAAGTTGTCGATGATGAAGAGAATGAAGTACCACCAGGTGATAGAGGCGAGCTCTGGGTGAGAGGTCCTCAAGTAATGTTAGGTTACTGGGATAAAAATAACACTACAGAGCAGACTTATTCCTCTTCGGACTGGTTTAAGACGGGAGACCTTGTTGAGATTAGTCAAGACGGTTACATATCAATAGTAGACCGTAAGAAAGATATGATTCTAGTTTCAGGCTTTAATGTTTTCCCGAATGAAATTGAAGACTGGGTCAATCAGCATCCCTCTGTGTTAGAAAGCGCCGCAATTGGGGTGCCTAACGAAAAGACAGGTGAATTAATAAAACTTTTTGTGGTTCTTAACGGTTCAAGTATTACAGAATCCGAGTTACTCTCGCATTGTAGGAAGGGGCTCACCGCATATAAGCTTCCAAAAGAAATTGTCTTTACTCAAGAGCTTCCAAAATCAAATATTGGCAAAATCCTCCGTCGAGAATTACGTCAATAAACCAGATCTTTATATTAAGTATATTTTCTTGTGCTGCGTCCATTAAGAGAACAAATTAAACACTGCCAAACAAAAGATCTATATCGATTTTCTAAAAGTATAAAGTCGATAGAAAAAACGAAGTTAACAGGCAGTAAGCAAAAAAAACAAATATCCAAACTAAGTGATCTTATTAATGCTTCGGTCTCTACTTCGAAGTCAAATCGAAAACTTATCCCTAAGTCTATTCACTTTCCAGAAACACTACCTGTTTCTTTGAGAGCGAATGAAATTCGTGATTCATTAAAAAAGAATCAGGTATTAATAGTCGCTGGAGATACAGGTTCTGGTAAAACTACGCAATTACCGAAAATATGCCTAGATGCTGGATATGGCGCACGAGGTCTTATTGGTCATTGCCAACCCAGACGACTTGCTGCGACATCTGTTGCTGCTAGAGTTGCAGATGAATTGGATGGCAAACTGGGTGAATTAGTAGGTTATCAAGTGCGGTTTAATGATAGATTTTCTGAGACCTGTCGGGTCAAGCTTATGACCGATGGAATCCTTCTCGCAGAAATTCAGTCAGATCCATATTTATCCAAATACGAGGTTGTTATTGTTGATGAGGCTCACGAGCGATCTCTAAATATTGATTTCATTTTGGGTTATTTAAAGAGGCTTATAAGTAAGAGGGATGAGCTCAAGGTAATTATTACCTCAGCCACTATTGATGTGGACAAATTTTCAAATCATTTCAATCGTGCAGAAGTAATTTCAGTTGAAGGAAGAATGTTTCCAGTCGAAACCAGATACCTTCCCATGAATTTAGCTGGCGAAGAAAAAGATAAAACTATAAGTGAAAAAGTATGTGATAGCGTCATTTCACTGGCTCGTGAGGCACCAAAGGGTATTAGCGACGCGAAAGATATTTTGGTTTTCTTAAGTAGTGAGCGAGAAATAAGGGAAGCTTCGAGAGTTCTTCGGAAAAAGAATCACAAAAATCTTGAAATTCTTCCACTTTACGCCCGGCTACCTCAATCCGAACAAAGTAGAATATTTAAAGAGCACACTACACTACGAGTAATTTTATCTACGAATGTGGCAGAAACTTCAATAACTGTCCCTAAAATTAAGTATGTCATAGACACCGGGCTCGCAAGAATTAGTCGCTATAGTTTTCAATCAAAAATTCAACGATTGCCGATAGAAAAAATATCACAGGCCAGTGCTAATCAACGGAAAGGGAGGTGTGGTCGGATAGAGGACGGTGTTTGCATCCGTTTATACACAGAAGAGGACTTTAACACACGTGTCAGATATACGGATCCGGAGATAATTCGAACCAACTTAGCTGCAGTGATCTTGAGAATGTTGTCTTTAAACTTGGGCGATATTTTTAAGTTTCCCTTTTTAGATAAACCTGAGTCAAAGTCTATCAATGAAGGGTTCAAACTACTTGCAGAGCTCAAAGCCGTTAATGAATTTCGAAAATTAACGAAAGACGGACGAAAGATGGCTTCAATCCCTGTAGATCCTAAACATGCGAAGATGTTGTTAGTAGCAAATTCAAAAAACTGTCTAAAAGAACTCTTAATTATTGTAAGTTTGTTAAGTATACAAGACCCACGAGAGAGTGGTCATGTCGAGTTGAACGAGGCAGATTACGACTCAGACTTATACAATAGTAAAAACTCTGATTTTCTGGCTTTAATAAATCTATGGATAATTTTCGAAGAGACTAGAAAACTAGGTAACTCTAACAGGTTAAAAAAATTCTGTAGGCAATATCGATTGTCTTACACGCGAATGCGTGAGTGGAAAGAGGTACATTTTCAACTTACGTTAACTTGCCGAAGAATTGGCTTGCGGATTAATAAAAAGCCATCCAATCATGCTGATATTCATAAAAGTATAATTGCCGGTTCGTTAAATCAATTAGCTTATCGTTTAACCGAAAAGCAATACATAGGGAGCAGGAATAAGAAATTTATCATTCTTAATTCATCAGTACTTGCCAGAGCACTGCCAAAATGGATTGTAACAGGAGAATTAATAGAAACTACGCAGACGTTTGCTGCGATGGCTGCAAAGATAGATCCAGTGTGGATTGAAGAAATAGGAGGACACCTAGTCAAGCGGGAGGTTCACAGCCCTCATTGGAGTGTGAGAACTCAAAGTGTAAAAGCATTTGAGCGAGTACGTCTTTATGGGTTGACGATAATTGAAAAGACTCGAGTTGAATATTCCTCAACAAATCAAGAGCACGCTCATGAAATTTTCCTTTCAGAAGGTTTGTCGAAAAGTACTGTAAAGACTGATGCGCCTTTTTATAAGCAAAATCAACAGATTTTAGAAGCTATTCATGCCGAGGAAAATAAATTACGTCGTCCCGAAAAATTTATTAGCGAGAGTGACATTAACGCTTTTTATTCGAAGGCTATACCGAAGAACATTACCTCGACGAAAGAATTGGAGAATTGGATTAGAGATCCTGAAAGTGGCGCGTCAAAAAAACTTAATTTGGATCGAAGGGCGCTTTTTAACAATAACGAAAATCCTAGCAAAAATGAATTTCCAGATTCTATTTCACTAAACAATAACCAAATTCCCATAAATTATATTTTTCAACCTGGGGCGAAAAAGGATGGAGCGACAGTTCAAGTTCCTCTTCCGCTTATAAATCAGCTCAGTGACGCGGATATTGATTGGGCTGTTCCGGGGATTATGCGGGAAAAATGTATCGCGTTACTTAAAGGTTTGCCAAAAGCTACTCGCAAGAAATTAATACCAATCAGTGGGTTTGTGGATGACATAATATCTGAAATGTTTGAGTTGAGAGGTGACTTATTTAAACTTCTCGCTACATTACTAATTAAACAGCGAAGAATAAATATTGCACCGGTTCAATTCGCAAATATCTCCTTGCCAGATCATCTCATTATTAAGATTAATGTAGTAGATAGGAATAGAAAATCTCTTGCTGTAGGTTCCAATGTAAATGAGATTAAGAGACTGTTATCTAAAAAGGGGATAGACTTTCAGAAATCTGAAATTGAATTACCCGAAGAGTGGAATGTCTATGATGTTGAAAATCTTATTGATTGGGATTTTGAAACCCTTCCGAAAGCAATTGATCTAAAAACAGATTTAAAAATTGTGCGATATCCAGGGTTAGTTGATAGTACAAATTCGGTATCACTTAAATTATTTTCAGAATTTGAGCAGGCTCTTGAAAGCACAAAGCATGGGCTCATCAGACTATATTTATTGCGTAGCGTTCAGCAAAAGAACATGATAAAGAAAAAATATTATCGATTCAAAATTGAATCAGCTTTGAAAATCCCTCTTGATTTCACAAATTTTGTTGAGGATGCTATATATTTAACGTACTTGAATGCTTTTGATGTTCATACCACTATACCTCGTTCAAAAAACGAATTTGATGAACAACTGAGTATCGGAAAATCAAAGCTCTACTCTCAGAGTGAGGAAATACTGTTGATTGTGGATGAGCTGTTCGAAGAGCGAATTTCCATTCTCCGGAGGCTGTCATCTTTAACAGATAAAAACTTGACATATTTTTGTGAGGATATATATCTACAACTTGACAATTTACTGGTAGGCGAGCTTTTTTTTAAAACAACTATTGACAGACTCAGACAATTTCCTCGATATTTAAAGGGTATCAAGTTACGACTTGAAAGAGCGCCTCATCTTGGTGCAAATGATTATGTGTTTACTCAGGAAATTTCAGAATTCTGGACTGAGTACAAAAGGTTAGGTGAAGCTATTTCAGCTGACGATCAAAATAAATTGGATGACATACGCTGGATGATAGAGGAGTATCGAGTATCTCTTTTTGCCCAATCCTTGGGCACTAAAATTTCGGTCTCCTCAAAGAGAATAAGAAATGCAATAGATCGTTTAACAGCATAAATTTGAAAGATAGCTGGGGGCTATTTAAATTATGCGTATCAAACTTTTACTTATAGTTAGTCTGCTTGTATTGCCTTTTTCAGCAAAGTCGCAAGACTACGATCCTTGGATGAGGCTAAATCAACATTTTTTCTCTGTTAATGACTATTTTGATCAGCTACTTGTCAGACCAATTGCCTTGACTTACACAAATGTAACACCGCGTTTTTTCCAAGTTGGAGTTGGTAATGTCTTTGATAATCTTCAAGACGTAAACGTTGCAATTAATGATTTTTTGCAGTTCAAAATAGAGGATGGATTATCTGATTCGGGCAGAATTATTGTGAATTCAACGATAGGTATTGGAGGGATTTTAGATGTTGCCACTAGTATGGGCCTATATAGGAATGAGGAAGATTTTGGTCAAACATTAGGTGTCTGGGGTTTCGACGCAGGTCCTTATGTTTTTCTTCCTGTTTTTGGTGCTAGTAATCTTAGAGATTCGGTAGGAATGATAGTTGATGCCTTATTTAATCCGATAAGGTATATAGAAAATATCGAGAGTCGTTATGCCTTATACCTTGCGGATGAGCTGGATTTTAGGTCCTCGTTATTAGCGTACGACGAACTAATTATAGGAGACCGCTATTTGTTCGTTAGAGAAGCTTATATTCAGAATAGAGAGTATGTAGTTAATGATGGTGAAGTGATTAACGAGTTTGGTGATTTTTAATAAGTTAATTCTCAGGAGATATCGAATTTTTAACTTTCAATTTCGATTTAATAAAGTCGCTATGCGTAACATAAATTAAGTCCGCTACTTTTCTTATTACATAATCCTCATATTTATCAATTTGCTCATCTGAATAAGCGATCCTCCATAAATCTTCTATCAATTGGACCTTTTCTTCATATTGGTACTTATCATTGATTTCACGCGTGAACTCATAAAGAGAGGTTGATTCATTAGATTTTTTTTGTGCAAGCTCTGAGAGCTCAGCCAGCGCCTTCTCATCAATACTTAATTTAGTGCCCAGAATATTGAGCAATTCGTCGTGTTCTCGTTGATCGAAGTGATCATCGCTTTTGATGACTTCTATTAACAATGAAGCATAGGCAAGCTGATCCTGATTGCCCTCTAAGTTATCTGATTTGCTGTTTTCGTTACTTTTGAAAAATTTTCTAATTCTATTGATCATAAATTTTCTGGATAAAAGAACAAAGTGAAATAGTCACTAAACTAACATTATTTAGTGACTATTTCATAGGATGGATTTAATTTATAAACTTTAGAGCATCGGTTATTACATCTATTCCAGCACCTGTTTTATGGCTGTTTTCGCTTAAATGACGGCGATACTGTTTTCCTCCTTTTTGGGATTTAAATAGGCCTAGAATATGTCGAGTCATATGCTTCAGTGGGGTTCCTTTTTGCAACTCAGACTCTATGTAAGAGATGTACTCTTCCAGGTGAGTAGTCCGATTTTTTTTGCTCGGGGAACAACCGAATATTACTTCATCAACCTCGTTCAGGAAAAAGGGATTTTGATAGGCCTCTCTACCAATCATTACCCCATCTACTTTTTCTAAAAACGAAGACGCATCTGATAGATTCGTAATTCCTCCGTTAATAACAATTTCTAAATCGGGAAAGGTTTCCTTTACAGCAAAGACCCTTTGATAATTTAGCGGTGGTATTTCCCTATTTTCTTTGGGGGTGAGACCATTCAAAATAGCCTTACGTGCGTGGATTATAAATGTTTTACATCCAGCGGTAGAGATTGTGTCGATGAATTCAAGGAGTCGTGATTGCGAATCCAAATTATCGATACCAGTTCTGCATTTTACGGTTACGGGAATATTTACTGAATCTTTCATAGATTTAATGCAATCCGAGACTAACTTTGGTTTCGCCATGAGACAGGCACCAAACTCTCCAGACTTAACCCTATCACTCGGACATCCAACATTAAGATTAATCTCATCGAAACCTGCTCTTTCTCCTAATACTGCTCCATGAGAAAGTTCGTCTAGTTTAGAGCCGCCGATCTGTAGGGCAACAGGATGCTCTTCCTTGTTATATCTAAGCAAATACTCAGCATCTCCATATTCGAGAGAAGCGCTTGTGATCATTTCTGTGTACAAAAGGATATTCTTAGAAAACTTCCGCAAGAAGACTCGATCATGTCGATCTGTCCAATCCATCATTGGGGCTACGCAAAATTTTCTGTTAATCATAATATAAACGTCGTATGGATGATCTTTCTTAAAAACAAACAACGAGAGAATGCTCAGAAATTCGTGAGCGGATGCTTTTCAAGGTATAATCTGGATCTTATTATAATCTTAAAACACTAATTTTCTGTACATAAAATGACACAAATAAGAACTCGAATTGCTCCTTCTCCGACAGGGGACCCCCATGTGGGAACTGCGTATATAGCACTTTTCAATCGATGTTTTGCGCATTCGAATGGAGGCAAATTCATTCTGAGGGTGGAAGATACAGATAGAGTTAGAAGTTCGAAAAACTCCGAGTCGAATATTATTGAATCCCTAAATTGGCTTGGTTTAACCTGGGATGAAGGTCCGGATGTGGGCGGAGAGTATGGGCCATACCGTCAAAGTGAGAGGACAAAAATCTATTCGGAGCATGTTGATACTCTTTTGCAGAACGAAAAAGCGTTCAGATGTTTTTGTACGTCAGAACGGCTAGATCAATTAAGAAAACTTCAGTTACAAGAAAAGACGCAAGTTGGCTATGATGGTCATTGTTTAAATCTTTCCGATGAAGAGATCGAATCTCGATTGAAGCAGGGAGAGGATTATGTGATTCGAATGAAAGTTCCGGAGAGTGGTGACTGCGAATTTGATGATCTATTGAGAGGAAACGTTAGTATTAGCTGGTCTCAAGTCGACATGCAGGTTTTGATTAAGTCTGATGGGATGCCAACGTATCACTTCGCTAATGTAGTTGATGATCATTTGATGAATATTACCCATGTTATCAGGGGAGAGGAATGGATTAACTCTGTCCCGAAGCATTTACTTCTATATGAGTACTTAGGATGGGAACCACCTATTTTTTGTCATATGCCGTTACTGCGAAACCCTGATAAGAGCAAATTGAGTAAAAGGAAAAACCCTACAAGTATTGGATATTACGAAGATATGGGCTATTTGCCGGAGGCGTTGGTAAATTATCTAGGGATGATGGGCTGGACAATGCCCTCTGGCGAAGAGAAATTTTCAATCCAGGAAATGACAAATAACTTTGATATTCATCGAGTATCATTGGGTGGGCCAGTTTTTGATCTGGAAAAATTGAATTGGTTGAACGGTAAGTACATCCGTGAGGAAATGTCTGATAGCGAGTTCATTAAAAAGTATACACAATGGGCTTTTGATTCAGAAAATATAAAAAATGTCATCCCTTTAGTTCGCGAAAGAGTTGATAAATTCAGTGACGTTGTAGATTTAACAAGTTTTTTCTTAAGCGCTGATGTGCACCTCAAAGAGGATAGTTTTAGTAAAATTAAACTTGATCGAGATAGAATTCTTCGTGTTTTAAAATTTTCCCTCTGGCGACTTGAAGCTTTGGAGAGTTGGGATAAAGAATCTATCCATAAAGAGTTCCAAATGTTAAGTGGACAGATGGACTTAAAATTCAGAGAATTTTTATCTCCGCTTTTTGTGGCGGTAACAGGTAAGTATGTCTCTATATCCGTGATCGAATCAGTGACGGTTCTTGGAATTGACATATTTAGGGCTAGAACGCGCGATGCGATTAAGGTTTTGGGTGGGATTTCTAAAAAAATGGAGAAAACACTTCTATCTGAATATCAAAACCTTTTTTAAGTTGGTTTGACAGAGAAATAGGTGGCGCTTAAAATTCGCGATCACTTGTTTGGGGCCTTAGCTCAGCTGGGAGAGCGCAACGCTGGCAGCGTTGAGGTCACCGGTTCGATCCCGGTAGGCTCCACCATTACATTATTATTTGGATATCCTAATTTGGATAGTCGCGTATAGGTGATCCTTTATATAGTTGTCTCGGTCGACCGATCTTATAAGGACTACCGAGCATCTCATGCCAGTGAGCTATCCAGCCTGGCGTTCGACCCGTAGCAAAGATAACAGTAAATAGACTTGTTGGAATACCAATTGCTTTTAGAATAATTCCAGAATAGAAATCTACATTCGGAAAGAGTTTTCGCTCAATAAAATAATCGTCTTCAAGTGCCAGTTTCTCGAGTTTTCGAGCAATTTTGAAGAGTGGATCATTATCTACGCCTAATTCGTCTAGCACTTCGGCACATATTCCTCTTATTACTGTGGCTCGTGGGTCATAATTTTTATAAACCCTGTGGCCAAAACCCATAAGTCTAAAAGGATCATCTTTATCTTTTGCTTTAAGGATGTACTCATCAATCCTCGACTCGTCTCCTATCTTATTGAGCATGTCTAGAACAGCCTCATTGGCCCCGCCATGTGCGGGTCCCCATAAAGCGGCTATCCCAGAAGCAAGGCAGGCATAGGGGTTTGATCCAGTGGAGCCAGCTAGTCGAACAGTGGAAGTTGAAGCATTTTGTTCGTGGTCTGCATGAAGTAGAAATAATGTATCCATTGCCTTTGCAATTACCGGGCTTACTTCAGTTTCCTCGCAAGGCGTTCCAAATAGCATATTGACGAAGTTTTCAGCCAAAGACATTTTGTTTTGTGGATAAATAAAAGGCTGTCCAATTCCATGTTTGTAGCACATTGCTGCGAGGGTTGGCATTTTTGCTATTAGCCTGATTGCAGCTTGCATACGGTGATCTTTATTATCTATGTCTAAGTCATCGTGATAGAAAGCCGAGAGCCCTCCGACCACAGCACATAGCATTGCCATTGGGTGTGCTGTTCTTGGAAACCCCTTAAAAAATTCATGAATTTGCTCATCAACCATCGTGTGATATCGAATTTCCTCTTCAAAGGAGTCTAATTCTGAGGGGTTTGGTAGCTCGCCATTTAATAATAAATAACAAACTTCTAAAAAATTGGATTTTTCGGCTAACTGTTCGATAGGGTATCCCCGGTGCAGAAGAATACCTTTGTTGCCGTCGATAAAAGTAATGTCGGAGTCGCACGCAGCTGTTGAAACAAACCCTGGATCGTATGTAAATATTCCTTCTGATACTAAACTTCTAACATCAATAACATCAGGGCCCGTGCTGCCTTCATAGATAGGTAAATCGATTGGGTTATCTCTCCCATCTAGGGTTAATTGGGCCTTTTTGTCGCTCATTTTTTACTCCATTAGTGTTGATATTCTTGTTCTTCGTCGATCGACCGAATCCAAGGTGCAGACTTTGCATGCCCTTACAGGTTTGAGCAGGGCAGGCAATACTAGAAAGGGTGCCGATAGTTTGTCAAATTTTTGTCTTGATGACTTAATAATTTAATTATTTAAATTGAACTCAATTTCGCTAGTTTTATTGTTCGCTAAATATCATGGGTTAGTCGTTATAATTTTGTCAAAGAGATCTATAGGGTAATATATTGTCATTATGACTTAGAAAGACTTTCTATTGTTTGAATTAGAAGGACTTAACACCTATAATCCTGTTCTTAGTTTAAATTTATTGTTTTATTTCAATAAGTTTGCCTCATTTTTCTATTTTTTAGTTTACGATTTTATTTTTGACGATTTGACAGTAGGTTTGATGTGGACATTAAACGACCGGTAAATTTAGATATTACTACAATCAAGTTTCCTTTGGCGGCCATCGCCTCAATTTTGCATCGAATTACAGGTGTCATCCTTTTCTTGGGCACGAGCGTCTTGTTGTATCTGTTACAGCTATCCTTATCTTCCGAAGCGGGTTTTGCCAATGCAATAGAGTTGTCTAACAGAATCTCTGTCAAATTGGTCATTTGGATGCTTATTGTTTGCATAGCTTATCATTTAATTGCGGGATTGAAGCATCTTCTTCTCGATTTGGGTTTTGGGGAGACTAGAGTTGCTGCCGAATACGGGGCTAAGATTCTCCTTTCTAGCCTGATTTTTGCAAGTGCACTAGCTGGAGTCTGGATATGGTAGGGAAACTGAACTATTTGCATAATCGAGGAGTACTTGACTGGGTGATCCAACGGACTTCGGCAGCGCTGTTGGCGATTTACACGATCGGAATGATTGGATTCCTCATAGCCAATCCGAACCTCGAGTTTGAAACATGGAGGAATTTATTTAGCTCCCCGTTAATGCGTGTTTTCAGCTTGGTGACGCTCTTATTCTTATGCGGTCACATGTGGGTCGGAATGTGGACTGTAATTACTGACTATTTAACTCCACTTCAACTAGGTTCTTATGCGAAACCGATCCAAAGTCTATGCCAAATCGGGATCATCTCGTTGATTATTTTTTATGCGATTTGGGGCACATTCGTTTTTTGGAGTATCTAAATGTCATCTCTCAGAACAATTTCTTTTGACGCTGTCATTATTGGCGGCGGCGGGTCAGGTATGCGAGCCGCACTCCAACTGTCCCAATCTGGACACAAAACAGCGGTTATTTCAAAGGTTTTTCCAACGCGTTCACATACTGTTTCAGCTCAAGGTGGTATTACATGTGCGATTGCTAGCGCCGATCCAAATGACGATTGGAGGTGGCACATGTACGATACCGTAAAAGGGTCTGATTATATCGGAGACCAAGATGCGATCGAGTATATGTGCAGCGAGGGACCCCAAACAGTATTTGAGTTGGAGCACATGGGGTTGCCGTTTTCTCGAACCGACAATGGGCGAATTTATCAAAGACCGTTTGGCGGACAGTCCAAAGATTTTGGTAAGGGTGGACAGGCGGCAAGGACTTGTGCAGCCGCGGATAGGACAGGTCATGCGCTCTTACATGCTCTTTATCAGGGTAATTTGAAAAATAACACTGAGTTTCTTAGTGAGTGGTATGCGGTAGATCTCGTTAAAAATCAAGATGGATGCGTAGTAGGTGTCATTGCCATTGAGATAGAAAGTGGCGAAATTGTGTATATAAATTCGAAATCTACTGTCCTGGCCACAGGAGGCGCTGGTCGGATCTATGCGTCCACTACCAATGCCTTGATCTGTACTGGAGATGGAATCGGTATGGCTCTCAGAGCTGGGTATCCCATGCAGGACATGGAGATGTGGCAGTTTCATCCCACAGGTATATACGGTGCCGGGACTTTGGTGACAGAGGGTTGCAGAGGGGAAGGTGGTTATCTCATCAACAAGGATGGTGAGAGATTCATGGAGCGCTATGCCCCGAATGCGAAAGATTTGGCCGGAAGAGACGTAGTTGCTCGTTCGATGATCTTGGAAATTATAGAAGGAAGAGGGTGCGGAGATAAGGGAGATCATGTCATGTTGAAGCTTGATCACCTAGGCGAGGATGTCCTAAATGCAAAACTCCCTGGAATACTCGAACTTTCTCGAACGTTCGCTCATGTTGACCCTGTAAAAGAGCCGATCCCTGTGGTTCCGACATGTCATTACATGATGGGTGGAATCCCGACAAACGTTCACGGGCAAGCACTAACTCAAAATTCAGGTGGTGAAGACGTAGAAATTCCTGGCCTGTTTGCGGTAGGAGAGGCGGCCTGTGTCTCAGTTCATGGGGCAAATAGGCTTGGGGGTAATAGTCTTTTAGATCTAGTAGTCTTCGGTCGTGCTGCCGGTAAGCATATAGAAAAAATGCTATCCGACGGTATAGAGCAGCGCGTTGCGTCGGATGCCGATGTCGAAGTTGCACTGGCCCGACTAAATAGGCTTAACGAATCAAAAGGAGGTGAAGACGTCGTTTCTCTGAGGTCTGAATTGCAGGAGGTCATGCAAAATCACTTTGGAGTGTTCCGAAAGGGAGACTTTATGAAAACCGGCATCGAACGGCTGCAGGAAATTGGAGAGCGTATAAAAAATATATTTCTTGAAGATAAGAGTAAAACGTTTAATACCGCGCGAATTGAAGCTTTAGAGTTAGAGAACTTGTATGAAGTGGCTTTGGCTACCGCCGTTGCGGCTGAAGCCCGGAACGAGAGTCGCGGAGCGCATGCAAGGGACGACTTTAGAGAGAGAGACGATGAAAATTGGCTATGCCATTCGATCTACGATCCAGTAAATGGGAGTGTCCGAAAGAGAGGTGTTAATTTTGCTCCTAAAACAGTGGATACTTTTGAACCCAAGGAAAGAACTTATTAGTTCCTAGGAAGGTGTAATGTGTTAGTTAGTATTTATCGCTACAACCCAGAAACAGACGACAAACCGTATACACAATCGCTGGAAATAAAGCTGCCGGAAGGAAAAGACCTTATGGTGCTTGATGTGTTGGCTTTAGCCAAACAAGAAGATCCGTCAGTGGCCTATCGGCGCTCGTGTAGAGAGGGTGTTTGCGGGTCAGATGGCATGAATATAAACGGTACAAATGGCCTGGCATGTATCACCCCAGTCTCTAACGTTGTGGGGCCAGATAACAAACTTACTTTGCGACCGCTTCCCGGCCTTCCTGTTATTCGGGACTTGGTTGTAGATCTGACTACGTTCTACAAGCAATTTGAGAAGGTTAAGCCTTATCTTGTTAATGACCAGCCCGCACCCGATAAAGAAAGACTTCAGTCTCCTGAAGAGCGAAAAAAGTTAGATGGATTGTATGAGTGTATTTTATGCGCATGCTGCAGCACCAGTTGTCCCTCTTTTTGGTGGAATCCTGAAAAATTTATAGGTCCAGCCGGTTTATTGCAGGCATATCGTTTTTTGGCTGATAGTCGTGATACATCCACGGAGCAACGCCTTGAAGCACTCGGAGACCCTTTTAGCGTATTTAGATGTCGAGGCATTATGAATTGTGTTTCGGTATGCCCAAAAGGCCTCAATCCTACTAGGGCCATTGGACATATAAAATCAATGCTGGTGAGTTAATTTAAAAACTAAAATTCTGTTTTGATTCGGTTTTAATAACGAAATCGTGCTTGGGGTTGCGAAATGCGAGAGAGTCTTATGGAGAAGATGCTGAATTCCAGTCATCTTTCCGGTTCAAATTCAGCTTATGTTGAGGAATTATACGAGCAATTTTTAATCAATCGGTCATCCGTGCCCGATGAATGGCGAGACTTATTTGATTCATTTTCTGATTCTAAAAATATTGACATATCGCATGCGTCAATAAAACGCGACTTTGAAAATTTAGGTAAAGTTAGCCGATACAAGCAGGTTTTAAGCAACGACGATATTGTTAACTCGGAACATGAAAGTAAACAGGTTCAAGTTTTGCAGTTAATCAGTTCTTACCGGGTTCGCGGGCATCAAAAAGCTAACCTAGATCCACTCGGGATCATGCATCGAGAAAGAGTACTGGATCTTGAATTAGAATTTCACGATCTTTCTCAAATTGATACTTCCACCGTGTTTCAAACAGGCTCTTTATTTATTACAAAAGAAAAGGCTCCATTGCGAGATATTATTAGTATACTTGAAAAAATCTATTGCAACTCAATAGGTTATGAATTTATGCATATCGTAAATCTTGAAGAAAAGCAATGGATTCAAAATAGGATCGAGAGTAACGATGGAGCCCCAGTGATAGACAATGAGGTTAAGCTTCATTTGCTTGAGAGGCTAACTGCTGCAGAGGGTTTAGAGAAGCATCTTGATGCAAAGTATCCAGGGACTAAGCGGTTTGGTTTGGAAGGGGGAGAGAGCCTAATACCCGCATTAGACGAATTGATTCAAAGATCGGGTAATTACGGTGCCAAAGAAATAGTCTTAGGTATGGCCCATCGCGGAAGACTGAATGTATTAGTTAATATTTTAGGTAAAAACCCCTCAGAGCTCTTTGATGAGTTTGAAGGTAAAGCGACCTATGAAAGTTCAGGAGATGTGAAATACCATCAGGGTTTTTCATCTAATATTATGACTGTTGGGGGAGAGCTTCATGTGGCACTCGCCTTCAACCCTTCTCACTTAGAAATCGTATCTCCTGTGGTTGAGGGATCAGTTCGCGCGAGACAGGCCCGCAGGGAGGATGAAAACGGTTCTCTGGTTTTACCAATTATTGTACACGGAGACGCGGCCATTGCCGGGCAGGGTGTTGTAATGGAGACGTTTCAAATGTCTCAGACTAGAGCATACTCAACAGGCGGTACTGTTCACATCGTTGTCAATAATCAAGTTGGTTTTACAACTAGTGAACAAGAAGATGCGAGATCAACTGAGTACTGTACTGATGTTGCAAAAATGATTCAGGCACCTATTTTTCATGTAAATGCAGATGATCCAGAGGCGGTGCTTTTTGTTACGCAGCTAGCTCTCGATTTTCGTTATAAATTTAAAAAAGATGTAGTGATTGACTTGGTTTGTTATCGGAGGAGAGGGCATAACGAAACTGATGAAGGATCGATTACACAGCCTATAATGTATTCCGTTATAAAACAGCAGAAAACCACCCGTGCATCTTATGCCGAAAATTTAATATTGGGAAATGTAATAAGTGAAAATGAAGTAAATGACCTTAACAATGGATACAGGGCCGCGTTAGATACTGGAGAGCATGTAGTCAAAAGTCTTGTTAAAGAGCCTTCAGTAGAACTTTTTGTCGATTGGAGTCCGTATTTGGGACATGACTGGAGCCCTCTTTTTAATACCTCAATTCCATTAACATCACTTCAAGGCCTTGCTAAAAAGCTTGTGGAAGTTCCCAAGGATTTTCAGCTTCAAAGACAGGTGAAAAAAATATATGAGGATCGCCTAAAAATGGCAAATGAAGAAATTCCTGTTGATTGGGGTTTTGCCGAGTCATTAGCTTACGCGAGTGTTCTTGCTAGTGGCAATACTGTGAGAATAACAGGTCAAGATGTCGGAAGAGGCACCTTTTCCCATAGGCATGCGATCGTCTACGACAATAAAACTGGAGAAGCGCACATTCCATTGCAGCACTTTCAAGGCGACAAGAGCTTTTCTATTTATGACTCTCTTTTATCCGAGGCCGCAGTACTGGCATTTGAATACGGTTACTCTACAACGACGCCAAACGCATTAGTCATCTGGGAGGCCCAGTTTGGAGATTTTGCAAACTCTGCGCAGGTTGTTATCGATCAATTCATCGCTAGCGGCGAACACAAGTGGCAGCGCTTATGTGGACTGACTCTATTGCTGCCACACGGTTATGAAGGTCAAGGCCCGGAGCATTCATCAGCCAGACTAGAAAGATTTCTTCAATTAAGTGCTGAGCATAATATACAGGTCTGTTTACCTACGAGTTCGGCGCAAGTTTTTCATATGTTGAGAAAACAGGTTCTTTGTCCCCTGCGAAAACCATTGATTGTTATGTCGCCTAAGAGCCTTCTTAGGCATAAAAAGACAGTCTCGACGCTGGAGGAGATGGCTGAAGGGAGTTTTCAAGTAGTTCTTGATGACCCAAAACAACCAGATCCATCGATCATCAAAAAAATCATTATTTGCAGTGGGAAAGTATTTTATGATTTGAGCGCTGAGAGAGATAACCGGAATCTCGCAGACGTAATAATTATTCGTTTAGAACAATTGTATCCGTTTCCGCATGAGGCGCTCGAGTCAGTAATGGCAAAATACGCGAATGCGAAATCCGTTACTTGGTGTCAAGAGGAACCTATGAATCAGGGTGCGTGGTATTCAACTCAGCACAATTTGCGTAGAGCAATGCAGTCAAATTTTGGTGGTTTAGAGTTACGATATGCAGGTAGAGAAGCCTCCGCTGCTGCAGCTGCAGGTTACCCGGCTTTGCATCTAAGTCAACAAGAAAAATTCATTAATGAGGCACTGAATTAAATATGAAAATAGAAATTAAAGCACCTACTCTACCGGAATCTGTGCCAGACGGAACAGTGGCTACATGGCACAAGAATATCGGAGAAGCCGTAAAGCGAGATGAATTGCTCGTTGATATTGAAACCGATAAAGTCGTTATTGAAGTTGTCGCTCCTGCCAATGGAACTTTAGAAAAAATTATAAAATCATCAGGCGATACAATTGTAAGTGATGAATTGATAGGCTCATTAAATCAAAGTGAAGTCTCACAAAAAGCCGCCGCTGAGGATGCCCCTTCTAAGCTCTCAGAGAAAGATAATAACCCAGGCTTAATTCTCAGCCCCGCAGCAAAGAAGTTGGCGGAAGAAAATCAGTTGGATGTCGAAGCTATCGAAGGGACGGGAAAGGATGGACGGATTACTAAAGAAGATGTTGTCAATCATCTAAATCCTGCTGTTAAAGTCGACTCTGTTGATAAACAGTTTGTGTCACCAAGTGTCCCGCGCCACACAGGAAATCGTGTTGAGGAGCGGGTTCCTATGAGTCGGCTTCGCGCAACCGTCGCTAAGCGTCTGCTCCAAGCCACACAAACAACCGCCATGCTAACAACTTTTAATGAAGTTAACATGGCGCCTATCATGGAAATAAGAAATCGATACAAAGATGATTTTGAGAAAACTCACAGTGGTGTTCGTCTCGGTTTTATGTCATTTTTTGTGAGAGCTTCAGTTGAGGCGTTAAAACGCTACCCGGCGGTGAATGCATCATTGGATGGTGACGACATGATTTATCATGGATATCAAGACATCAGTGTAGCTATTGGTTCGCCTAGAGGGCTTGTTACACCTGTTCTTCGAAATGCTGACAACATGGGACTCGCTGAGATTGAGAGCGAAATTCGTGATTTTGGTGAAAAAGCTAAGGACGGAAAACTAACTATTGACGATATGAAAGGCGGTACCTTTACCATATCAAATGGTGGCGTATATGGTTCGTTACTTTCAACACCAATATTAAACCCCCCTCAGAGTGCTGTACTTGGTATGCATAAAATACAAGAAAGGCCAATGGTTGTTGACGGTGAAATCAAGGCTTTGCCAGTAATGTACCTTGCATTGTCGTATGATCATCAAATGTTAGACGGAAAAGAGGCGGTACAATTCCTGGTGACGATCAAAGAGTTATTAGAGGATCCGACTAGATTGCTACTTGAAATTTAATGTTAAGGCAGGGGAATTATAGTCAATGACAAAAGAATACGATGTTATTGTTATCGGATCCGGACCGGCAGGATACGTAGCGGCGATCAGGGCAGCACAACTTGGTTTAACGACTGCTTGCGTTGAAAAATGGGTAGATGATGAAAATAATACAGTGCTCGGTGGCACATGCCTTAATGTTGGATGTATACCGTCTAAAGCTTTATTAGACAGCTCCCAAAAATATATTGATGCAAAGAAGGAATTCCATACGCACGGAATTAAAACGTCCAAAGTCAGTATTGATATTCCGTCAATGATGGAAAGAAAGGCCAAAGTTGTAACGCAGCTGACTCAGGGGATTAAAGGCTTATTTGCTGCAAATAAAGTAGATTCGTTACATGGTGTTGGCACAATCTCGGATAATAACGAAGTTTTCGTTTTAGATGCCAAAGGAAACAGTGATAAGTACCTCGCAAAAAATATCATCATTGCCACAGGGTCTGTACCAATAAATATCCCACCTGCACCGGTTGATAATGAGGTTATAGTTGATTCCACCGGTGCGCTAGAATTTGACGCAGTACCGGAGCGCTTAGGCATAATAGGTGCCGGTGTAATAGGACTTGAGCTTGGAAGTGTTTGGGGAAGACTTGGAGCAAAAGTTACTGTTCTTGAAGCGCTAGATGAGTTTCTACCCTCGGTCGATACTCAAATAGCAAGAGAGGCGAAAAAAATATTAGGTAAGCAAGGGCTCGATATTAAGTTAGGCTCTAAAGTAACTGGGCACAAAATCAGTAAGGGTAAAAAGAAAGAGGTGACAGTTACTTTTGAGACAAAGGGCGCCTCGGAAGAAATTACATTCGACAAATTAATTGTTGCTGTTGGACGAAGGCCCGTTACAGACTCGCTATTAGCCAATGATGTCAGTATTGATCTTTGTGATAGGGGTTTCATAAAAGTTAATGAGCAGTGTCAAACGAATGTCCCTAACATTTATGCCGTGGGTGATGTTGTTAGGGGGCCAATGCTTGCCCATAAAGGCTCTGAAGAGGGAGTTATGGTTGCTGAACGATTGGCTGACAAGAAGACCCAAGTAAATTATGATCTCGTCCCGTCAGTTATATACACCCATCCTGAAGTGGCCTGGGTCGGAAAAAATGAAGAGGAGTTAAAAGCAGAAGGAGTTGACTACAACGTAGGAACGTTCCCCTTTGCGGCGAGTGGACGGGCACTTGCCGCAAATGATTCGGATGGACTAGTTAAAATTCTCGCAGACAGCAAAACAGATAGGATACTGGGTTGTCACATTATAGGTGCGTCAGCTGCAGATCTTTTGCAGCAGGTGGTTATTGCGATGGAATTTAGTTCAAGTGCGGAAGATCTTGGTTTGACGATGTTTTCGCATCCGGCTCTTTCTGAGGCGGTTCATGAAGCTGCACTTGCTGCAAACGGTCACGCGATTCATATTGGGAATAGAAAAAAAAGATAAGAGCTTTTGAATAACAATTTTTATAATTAAGTTGGGGCTGAAATGAATTTACATGAGTATCAGGCAAAACAGCTTTTTCGGGAATATGGACTACCTGTGTCTAATGGGTTTGCCGTCGATACAGCAGAACAAGCAGCTGCTGCCACAGAAAAAATTGGCGGTTCAAGATGGGTCGTAAAGGCTCAGGTGCACGCTGGTGGGCGAGGCAAGGCAGGTGGAGTTCAACTAGTTGATAGTGGTCAAGAAGCTAAGGCTTTCGCTGATAAATGGCTCGGACAAAACTTAGTCACTTATCAGACCGATGCCAATGGCCAGCCAGTTAATAAGATATTGGTTGAGGAGTGTGTATCTATTGAACGAGAGCTCTATTTGGGCGCTGTAATAGATCGGACAACCCGTCGTATAGTGTTTATGGCATCGACCGAAGGTGGTGTTGAAATTGAAAAGGTCGCCTCAGAAACTCCAGAAAAAATACTCAAGGCCACGATAGATCCTTTGACAGGACCTCTCTCTTATCAGGGAAGAAATTTAGCTTTCGAATTAGGTCTATCAGGCGCACAAATAAAACAGTTTAGCGCTCTATTTCTTGGCCTCTCAAAGCTCTTTATGGATTTAGACCTCTCTTTATTGGAGATAAATCCGTTAGTAATCACAAGCGAGGGTGACCTAAATTGTCTTGATGGCAAAATTAACGTGGATGGTAATGCGCTTTTTCGTCAACCCAAACTAGAAAGCATGCAAGACTCATCTCAAGAGGATGAAAGAGAGGCGAGAGCTGCGGAATGGGACCTGAATTATGTTGCCTTGGATGGCAACATTGGTTGTATGGTTAATGGTGCAGGTCTGGCGATGGGGACTATGGATATAGTTCAGCTTTACGGGGGAAAGCCTGCAAATTTTCTCGATGTTGGCGGAGCAGCAAGTAAAGAGCGTGTCACAGAGGCGTTCAAAATTATCTTGTCAGATAAAAAAGTGTCGGCCGTGCTAGTGAATATCTTTGGCGGTATTGTCAGATGTGACTTGATAGCCGAAGGGGTAATCGGTGCTGTCAATGAAGTTGGAGTATCAGTCCCTGTGGTTGTGCGACTGGAGGGGAATAATGCGGAATTAGGTCGCGAAGTTTTAGATAAGAGTGGTCTAAATATCTTAGCTGCATCAAGTCTGTCTGATGCAGCTGAGAAAGCAGTCAGTGCTGCGGGAGATAAGAAATGAGTATCTTAATTGATAAAGATACACGTGTTATTTGTCAGGGTTTTACCGGTGCTCAAGGCACTTTTCATTCAGAGCAATCGATTGAGTATGGTACGAAGATGGTGGGAGGTGTGACTCCTGGCAAGGGAGGTCAGAAGCATTTGGGATTGCCTGTTTTTGATACCGTCAAAGAGGCTAGCGAATCTACTGGTGCTGAAGCTTCCGTGATTTATGTGCCCGCCCCCTTTTGCAAAGAATCAATTTTGGAGGCTGTTGATGCAGGCATTCAATTGATTGTGTGTATTACCGAAGGAATTCCGACACAAGATATGTTGGTGGCAAAAGAAAAATGCGATCAAGCTGGAGTTAGACTAATTGGGCCTAATTGTCCTGGGGTTATTACGCCTGGTGAATGTAAAATAGGCATCATGCCAGGTCATATCCACCTTCCGGGAAAAGTTGGAATTGTATCGCGCTCGGGAACGCTCACTTATGAAGCTGTAAAGCAGACTACAGATCATTCATTTGGACAGTCTTCCTGTGTTGGTATTGGAGGGGATCCTATACCAGGCTCAAACTTCATCGATATCTTAAAGTTGTTTGAACAGGATGAGAAGACCGAGGCGATAGTGATGATTGGTGAGATCGGTGGAACTGCTGAAGAAGAGGCAGCTGCCTTTATTAAGGATAACGTGTCAAAGCCAGTCGTCGCTTATATCGCAGGGGTTACTGCTCCACCCGGTAAACGTATGGGGCATGCAGGAGCAATAATCTCAGGTGGTAAGGGTACTGCAGAGGAGAAATTCAGTGCTCTGAATGGTGCTGGCGTAAAGACGGTTCGCAGTTTAGCTGAGATTGGCTCTGGGTTAACAGAAATCTGTGGTTGGTGAACGGTTTTTTTAGTCAAATTTTGTCGATTTAAATAATTTAAATAGAGTAAATTTTTACCCGGCAAAAGGTTCTAAATCATAAACGGAGTATGTTAGGCTTACTCGCGAAATTGGCTTGATGCCGATTGTTTATTGGGTTTGCTTGTGGGGGTGCCGGCGAATTCAGCTGAGTTTAGAATTGATATGTCATTGAAAGATGTTTTCGGTTGAGTAAATACATCAATTCTGATTCAATTTTAGGGACTATTGTAACTTTCGGAGATAAGCAGAATAATAAGGTCCGAATGCAGTCAAGAAGGTATGGAAGTTTAAAATAAGATTACTTGATTAGTCTGTGCGGTGTTTAAAGGTCAGTTTGGACGTCGTACTTGTTGAAGTAACTGAATTACAAATATAGAAATAGGATAGCGCATGAATAACTGTCGATTTACCCGTGTTAGCAAGCTAAGTGCTCTGCTAGTTTCATGTTTCTTCGGTACGGCCCAAGCAGCAGAGATTTTGGTCAACAGTGACCTGATTGATCAAGCGATGGATGTGGTAAGCCAAAAATACCAAGCTTCTGCTGAAGCCCAAGAGGAAATTACTAGGCTTCAGAATGAAGCCAGCTCGACTTTTGAGGAATTTAAAAGAGCTAATGACAACCTTGAGTCTTTACTTGTGCTAAATGCAGGTTATAGAAAGCAAATTTCGATTCAAGAAGATCAGATCGCCACGTTAGATGAGTCTATAGCGGGTGTTGAAGAGGTAACGCGAGAAATTCCACTTTTAATGGAGAAAATGCTTGCGAGCATCGAGCAGTATATTGATCTTGACTATCCTTTTCATATGGACGAACGTGCTAACCGTATTCAGTTTGCGCGTGACGCCATAGATAATCCTGATGTTTCTATTGCTGAAAAATTTAGGCAGGTCTTAGTAATGTATCAAACAGAGACCTCTTACGGGCGGACTATCGAGACATACCCGGAAACCATCTCTGTTGATGGTGTAGACTTGGACGTAAATATCGCTCGAATAGGTAGGGTTGCATTGCTTTATCAGACTACTGATCGTCAACAAACGGGTGCTTGGGACAATTCAAATAGAAATTGGGTGATGCTC
>CACJAW010000014.1 GCA_902591495.1 uncultured Pseudohongiella sp. | reverse complement strand
ATTTATAAATGTATTCAGAAGAAGGGATTCTGTAGGAATAGTTTGGAAACAAAGTATTTCTTCTTGTAGTGACGAGTTGATTAATCAAGCAATTTTTAGGGAAGTGGAAGGAAAAATTCTGATAGATCATTGCATGATTTGTTGAATAGATTTTTTTTAGTGACTCAAGTATTCGACTTGGATGAGCTGATAACTCAATTGGCCTTGAGGGGATTCAATGTTAACTCTGGCGCCCACTTCTTTTCCTAAAACAGCTTTTCCAAGGGGAGAGTCAATACTGATGTAACCTTTCTCTGGATTAATCTCATCGGGTCCCACTAACCGATATTTTGATTTATTTCCCTCTTCACTCTCAAGAGAGATAAAGCAACCAAAATAGGCTTTGGTCTCATCTGGCGGTGTTTGAGAAACAACTATAAGTTCTTCGAGTCTCTTTGTAAGATAGCGTACCCGTCGGTCGATTTCACGTAAGCGTTTTTTTCCATAAATATACTCGGCATTTTCAGAGCGATCGCCAAGCGCTGCAGCCTCGGAGACTTGCTCTGTTACCTTTGGTCTTTCGATTTTCCAGAGTTGATTTAGCTCTTTTTTTAGAAGAAGTGCACCCTCGGCAGTAATATATTTAGAGCCAGATTTTTGTGGTGGCCTATAACGAATCATAAGAGATCTTCAGTGTCATCCAGAGTTAAACTGAGTTGGTCGGTTTCGTTATTTTGAGTTTTTTCGGGACTGTTTGGTTCTAATTTAACACCAATTCCAAGCAGTCTGACAGGTCTTTCGCGTCGTTTATATCCTTCCTCAAGCAGCTCTCGAAAAATCTCCGAATCTACTGATGGTGAAATAGTCTCAACCGTCGTCTGATTAAAATCGTTAAATTTTATTTTGACGACTTGTTTAGTAATTCTATAATTGTTTTGTATCTTTTCGAGACGTGTGCGGAATTGCTCCATAAGGATAGGGAGTTGTTCGACACAACCTGTTAAGCCAACAATATCTTGACTAAAGGTTGTCTCTACACTTAATGATTTTCTTATCCTTTCTGTCTTGACTGGTCGGTCATCTATGCCTTTAGCAAGCAAAAACAATCGATTGCCGGAACTACCGAATTTATCCTGTAATTCTCCTTCTGATAGGCCCCTAAGATCGCCGCAGGTCTGAATCCCGATAGAGTGCATTTTTCGTGCTGTTACTTTTCCTACCCCATGCAATTTTTTAACAGGTAAGTCTTTCAAAAACCCTTCAACTTGTTTTGGTTTAATAACGAATTGGCCGTCTGGTTTGTTCCAGTCACTAGCGATTTTTGCAAGGAATTTGTTGGGGGCTATTCCTGCAGAAATTGTGATACCAACGTTTTCTTTAACACTCTTCCGAATATCTGTGGCAATTAGCGTCGCGCTGCCTTCAAACAGGCTACAATCAGAAACATCTAAAAAAGCCTCATCTAAAGACAAAGGTTCGATAATACTAGTATAACGAGCAAATATTTCGTGTATGAGTTCTGAAGCTTTTCGATACTTTTCCATATCAGGACGAATAATAATGAGCTCTGGGCAACGATTCCTGGCCATAGATGAGGCCATGGCGGAGTGAATGCCATATTTGCGAGCCTCATAATTACATGTTGCTACTACTCCTCTTCTTGTTGGAGAGCCGCCAACAGCAATGGGTTTCCCCACTAAACTGGGATTGTCTCTCATCTCGATAGATGCGTAAAAACAATCACAATCGCAATGAATAATTTTTCTTGAGGTGTGCATTGCCACCCTTTAGAACACTGCTACAAAATTCAAAACTTGGAATAGGCGAAATCTGGCCTATTGCAGATTCTTCGCGAACCAGATCAGCCTTGAGTTCTTTCAAATTCACGCATGAAATCCACAAGTGCCTCACACCCGGACATTGGCATTGCGTTGTAAATAGATGCCCTGGCACCACCCACTGCTCTGTGGCCCTTGAGTGCATATAAATCAGCTTCAAGAGCATTTTTGAGAAAATCACTTAAAAGATCATTATCGGCGAGATTGAAAGTAACGTTCATTATCGAACGGTGATCAGGATGAGCAGTCCCACTAAAAAAATCTGACTTGTCGATGAAATCATAAACGTGCGAAGCTTTTAAATTATTATTCTCTTCTATTTTTTTCACGCCACCTTGCTCTTTCAACCAATCTAGGACTAGAGACATCATATAAATTGCAAATGTGTTGTTGGTATTCGCAAGTGAGTGTTGCTCCTCGTAAACTTTGTAGTTGAGCAGCATAGGTGTTTCAGGGAGTGCATGGTTCAGCAGATCTTCTCGAATTATTACCAAGGCAAGGCCTGCGGGCCCCAAATTTTTCTGTAATCCAGCAAATATGATTCCAAATTGGGATACATCAATCTCCCTGGATAAAAACTCAGAGGTCATATCAGCGACCAGAGGCACATCATGGGTATCGGGGAAGTTATGCCAGCGAGTCCCGTACAAAGTATTGTTGCTAGTGATGTAGGCATACGAAGATTCAGGATCCAGAGTGGCGGTATCCCATTCGGGAATTCGGTCAAAATTGGTATCTTCACTGCTGGCAATATTAATACAGTTTCCATAGCGAGCAGCTTCTTTACTTGCTTTAACTGCCCAATTACCTGTTAAAACAAACGTTGCTTTCCTAGCAGGTTTGAGGTTAATCAAATTTAGAGGTATTGCAGAAAATTGCATCTGCGCACCGCCATGCACATAAAGAATTTTATAATTGTCCGGTATTTTACCAAGCTCTCTCAGCATTGAATCGCAATGATTGATAATTTCATCAAACTCTGGCGAACGATGGCTAATTTCGATAACCGATGCACCCATGTTCTTATAATTTAGAAATTCTTGCTGTGCTTTTTCCATTACTGCAGTGGGCAACATCGCAGGCCCGGCACCAAAGTTAAATATACGATTCATGAGAACTTATTTCCTTTTTTAAAGCGCGGTGACTTTAATTACATCATCAATTTGTGCTATCGCGGCAATAGCTTCTTCAGAGGGCGAAATCTCTAAATCAATTAAGTTATAGGCGATTTGATCGAGACTCTTGTTGAGCATGTCAATGACATTGATATTTTGGTCTGCTAACACAGACAAGATTTGTCCTAACATTTTTGGAACATTCTTATTGCTGATTGCGAGCCTACTCCCTTTTTGAGCATTACTATCTCTATCTAAATGCAGATTTGGGAAGTTAACTGAGTTCTTAATGTTTCCGTTCTCCAAAAAATCTTTGAGTTGGGTGGCAGCCATGATGGCGCAATTTTCCTCTGCTTCTGCGGTACTCGCTCCTATGTGAGGCATACAAATTACGTCTGCTCTTGTTGCTAACTCAGGGCGGGGGAAGTCACAAATGTATTTTCTTAAGTTTCCTGAATCCAAAGCCTCAACGAGAGCAGAGGAGTCGACGATTTCGTCCCTTGCAAAATTGAGCAGGCAAACATCTTTTTTCATTGAGCTAAACATTGATGCATCAATTAGATTACGAGTTGTATCTAAAACGGGCATGTGCAAGGAAATGAAATCAGAACTTCCAATCAATGTATTTAAATTTTCAATGCGTTTAACGTCGCTGGGTAATCTCCATGCAGCATCTACGGACAGCGCCGGGTCAAAGCCTTGTACACTCATGCCGAGCTTTATCGCCATATCGGCTACCATTGAACCGATGGCTCCTAGCCCAACTACTCCGAGAGTTTTTCCCGCTATTTCATTGCCTTTAAACCGTTTTTTCTCTGATTCCATGAGCTTAGACAGTTCATTATAATCGGTAATAGTCCCCTGACTCGTCGCAAAACTGATACCAGATACTATTTCTCTCGATCCGAGAAGTAGTCCGCAAAGGACAAGTTCCTTCACGGCATTGGCATTGGCGCCTGGTGTATTGAACACTACTACTCCTTTTTCAGTACAAGTATCTACAGGGACATTATTTACGCCCGCACCGGCCCTAGCGACTGCTTTTAATTCATTTGTTATTGACTCTTTTTCTAATTTATAACTTCTTAGTAGAATTGCATCGGCATTGTTTAAATCCGGCCCTACTTCAAAACTGTCTTTTTGTAACCTTTTCAACCCGAGTTCCGAAATCGCGTTGAATGTTTGTATCCTGTGCATTTTTCTTTCCTATAGTTAAATTCTATACAAATAAGGATATTCGCTCGGAGCGGTTTTGCTCGCGAGTTCCAGGCCGCTATGGCATACACTCACCTATTTATTAGTCCAATTGTCGACTCAGCAATTCAGAGTGAAATCAAGGGGATTTCAAGGGACACAATTATGTCGCGAATTGGTTTTAAGTTCCAGTATCATTTGTTCTACTACGCTTGTTTTTAGCTTATGAATCCAACACAGGTTATTATCGCCTGACCGACAAAAGTGGAATTGACAATGCAAAATATAATACCTGGGGTTGCGATCCCGATAGATGGCGTAAGTATCCCGGTAAGCCGAATCTTAGGGCGTAACCCTGGGCCGATGACTGGCCCTGGCACAAATTCCTACCTAATTGGTACGCAGAGGTTATGTTTGATAGATCCTGGCCCTGTTGACGAGAAACAATTGTCTAATTTCTTAGAAGCGATTAAAGGAAATAAACTTGAATATATCCTGGTAACTCATACCCATGGAGATCATTCTCCTGCTGCTAAAATGTTGCAGGCAGAAACTGGTGCTGAGTTGGTTGGTATAATTGCACCTGATGCGCTTGGTCAGGATCATACTTTTTCTCCTACAAAGATTTGGGGTGATGGTGACGAAATAAATTGTGGAGAATATAAACTTCGACTGATACATACACCGGGGCACGTATCAAATCATATTTGTTACCTATTGATAGGAGAGGGTCTGCTATTTACGGGAGATCATATTCTTCAAGGAACAACCTCTGTAATTCTGCCACCTGATGGTGATATGGGTGCCTATCTAGACTCACTGCAGTCATTGAAAGATTTGCCACTGCGCTACTTAGCGCCAGGGCATGGTGCTGTAATGAATAATCCAGCCAAAGAAATACAGCATCTGATTAATCACCGAATGAAAAGGGAGCGTAAAGTGTTATTAGGGCTAAAGAAACTCGCAAATAGTCGGCTAGATGATTTAGTGCTGGTTGTTTACGATGATGTAGCTGAACACCTGATTCCATGGGCTAAGAAGACAATGCTTGCCCATTTAATAAAGTTGCAACGAGATGGAGTTGTTGCTGAGTCAGATGGTTACTGGAAGATTCTTTAATCTATGTCCGACTCGCCCATTTGGTTTCTTTATATAATTAGAGGTGCGGATAAAAGCTTGTATACCGGAATCACAACGGATTTACCTAGACGGTTTTCTGAGCATTCAGGCATTGGATCTGGCGATACGAGCAAAGGTGCAAAAGCCCTCCGCGGCAAGCGCCCCTTGATACTTGAGTATTCCTGTCAGATAGGCAATAGATCTGATGCGTTGAAAATTGAGCATCAGGTAAAGAAGCTCCCAAAAATTAAGAAGGAACAGTTAATAACGGGAGAGGCAAATCTCGACTTCCTTCTGCGAACAAAGGCTCGGCTTAATGATTAATGAAACAAATCAGGAAAAGTTAAGGATACCAGTTGGTATCAGCAGTTGCTTACTCGGTGAGAGAGTTCGGTATGACGGAGGCCATAAAGGGCATTCTTACATTATGCGTACGCTTGACGAGTACTTCGATTTTAAACCTTTTTGTCCAGAGGTAACCATTGGATTAGGAATACCTAGAAAGCCTATTCGTCTTTGGAGGAACGAGAATAAGGAAATTCGATGTGTTGGTGTTTCGGATACAAGTCTAGATTTTACCGAGCGGTTAAAAAACTGCGGGGACGCCCAATATGACTGGCATAAACAACTATGTGGTTACATTCTTAAAAAAGATTCACCTAGCTGCGGTATGGAACGGGTAAAGATTTGGGATGACGTCATGCCAAAGCGCGAGGGCATCGGTGTCTACGCGGATAAGTTAATGACGAATTTTCCGTATCTTCCAGTTGAGGAGGAAGGACGGCTTGGAGATGCTATTCTTCGAGAAAATTTTATACAGAGAGTTTTTGCGATGCATCGATGGTTTTTACTCACCTCAGACAGCTTGAGTGTGGGTAGTTTGGGTGAATTTCATGCCCGACATAAGCTGATACTCATGAGTCATGATCAAACTAGCTATCGCGAGCTCGGACAACTTGTCGCGCGAACAACTAAAGAGAGTCTCTTAGAGGACAGTAAAAAATACCTCCTAGGATTTATGAAGGCTCTAAAAAAGACAGCTACAAGACGGAATCACGTTAATGTATTACAACACATTCAAGGGTATTTGAAGGTGTCATTGGACTCTGATGATAAGAAAGAACTAGTACGTACTATCGAAAATTACAGGAAAGGACAGCTGCCATTGATCGTGCCGATAACACTTCTAAATCATTTTTTTCGAAAGCATCCAAATGCCTATATCTCGAAAAGTTGGTACATGAAACCTTACCCAGAGGAGTTAATGTTGCAAAATAGTATTTAAAATTTCGCAAGCTAGATATCGAGACCTTGTAAATGGTTTTGCCTAGACTGTTATTATTCTTGCAATACTGGATTTGGCTCTGGGTGAACTTTGATGTTTAAAAATCCATATATGAGCGCTACAAATGGATTAATAATATTAAAAAAGCAAAAGGGCAGATATGCGATTGTGGCAACACCCAAAGTTGCTGACATGTATGCTCCACAAGTGTTCCAGGGAATTAGTGGTGAGGTAATGGTTCCTGCATCTTCCAGGGTTCGAGATAAAATTCTGGGGTCAAGCTTCCTACTTTGAAACTCGAGTTTATACATGCGCCCAGGTAAAACGACTGAAATATACTGGTCCGAGGTAATGATATTTGCACCTACACAAGTCGCTATTGTGGTAGCAATCAGAGTTCCAGTATTGTGTGCAAAAGATAGAGCATAATCTACCAGGCGTTGAAGAAGCCCGGTCTTCTCCATCACACCCCCAAACACCATTGCACATAATACCAGCCAAACTGTTGAGAGCATTGAGCTCATCCCGCCTCTGGTCATTAAATTATCGAGGGTGTCATTTCCACTATTTAGAGCAAAACCATCAAATAAAGTTATCCAAATACCTTTAAATAATGTGAGGGCATTGTTTTCTGTTTCTCGGGACAAGGATGATATTGCGCCTTGCTGAAAAATTAGGGCGATTAAAATTCCAAGAATTACTCCCGTCAAAATGGTTGGGATAGGTGGAAATTTTTTGTTAGCCATAATCAAAAGCATAATCACAGGAACTAACATGAAGACATTGATTGAAAAATTCTCACTAAGAAGTTGTAAGGTGATTTCCAAGTTTGATGACGTAGTGGAGGTGTCGATATTAAACCCAATTATGGTAAATAGAATAAGGGCTATCACTATGCTTGGAAAGGTGGTCCATACCATGTGTCCAATATGTCCAAATAAATCCGTTCCAGCAACGGCGGGTGCAAGATTAGTCGTCTCAGATAAAGGAGACATTTTGTCCCCGAAGTACGAGCCTGAAATTATTGCGCCAGCAGTGATCTCTAGAGACATTCCTAACCCAGCTGCCGCGCCAATTAATGCAATCCCAACAGTTCCAGCGACTGTCCAAGAGCTACCAATCGACAAAGCGATTAACGCACAGATTATGCAGCTAGCTGAATAGAAGATGGAAGGGTCCAGAATCAGGAGACTATAATAAATCATTGTGGGCACTGTGCCCGATAAAATCCAACTTCCAATCAATGAACCCACACAGAATAGAATCAGAAGCGGTTTAATGGCAACAGTGATCCCGTGAATTATACTCTCCTCAATTTCAAGCCAGGTCCTCCCATTCTTCCAGCCTACGAGCGCCGCAGCTGCCGCACCAACGCATAGTGCTATTTGATTGGGGCCATAGCTTGAGTCCTCACCAAAGAGATACACTGAGAGTGAGAGCAGCAGCACAAGAACAGTTATTGGGATACAAGCCTGAAGAACAGAGGGTGGTTGTAAAGCTGAATTTTTCTGGTTTTGAGTTGTATCAAAAGACTTCACTAGAATGTTACCTGATTTGTCATCATAGACTCATAGCCTTTAAGAGAGTCCTGTCTTTGAAAAGATGTTTGGGTGCGAAATAGGTTATACTCCGCCTAAGTTGTAGAGTAATTATATCGTCCGTTAAAGGCAATTATAATAGACAATTGATAACATCAGAGGCGCGTGATGGACATTAAGGCCTATATGGCAGAGTTAGGGTCGAAAGCTAGAATAGCTTCTCGACACATCGCAAAGGCAACTACAGCCCAAAAAAATGAGGCGTTACTTAATATAGCTGACTCGATTAAGAAAAGTCGAGATACCTTGTTAGCCGCAAATCAACAAGATTTGGCCGCAGGAAAGGAAAAAGGGCTAGAGGCGGCTTTACTTGATCGACTTGAGTTGACTGATTCTCGAGTGAACAGCATGCTAGAGGGAATAAGGCAAGTTGCTGCACTTGACGATCCCGTGGGTGAAATTAGTGATTTGAAGTATCGTCCAAGCGGTATTCAGGTTGGTCGAATGCGCGTACCTCTTGGAGTGATTGGTATTATTTACGAGTCACGACCAAATGTAACCTGTGAAGCTGCTAGCTTGTGTCTGAAGTCGGGTAACGCTACGATCTTACGAGGCGGATCTGAGGCTATAAATTCAAATAGAGCGATAGCAGATTGCATAAATTCAGGCCTGGATTCTGCAGGCATGAACGAACACATCGTTCAAGTCGTAGAAATAACTGATCGCGCAGCAGTCGGGGAACTTATCGCGAACCCTGAACATGTTGATGTCATAATTCCTCGCGGTGGGAAGAGTTTAATTGAGCGCATCACGAGTGACGCGCAGGTACCTGTGATCAAGCATTTGGATGGGAATTGTCACCTTTATATTGATGACAGTGCCAATATTGAAAAGTCTTTAAGTGTTGCAATTAATGCGAAAACTCAAAGATATGGTACTTGCTGTACACTCGAATCTTTATTGGTAGCAGAAGCAATTTCAACTGAAATTCTTCCGAGACTTTGTGACAAATTTGTGAGTCACGATGTCGAGCTAAGAGGTTGTATAAAGACACAAAAATTAGTTTCGTCAGTGAAAGCTGCTTCTGAGGAAGATTGGAAGACGGAGTACTTGGCACCTATTCTTTCAATAAAAATTGTTTCCGGGTTAGAAGAAGCTATTGACCACATTAATGAGCATAGTTCACAGCACACTGAATCAATAATGACAGAGGATCATGAGCATGCTCAACGTTTTCTTAGAGAGGTTGATTCGAGTTCGGTCATGATTAATGCTTCGACACGATTTGCGGATGGATTTGAGTATGGTCTTGGAGCGGAAATTGGTATTTCAACCGACAAACTTCATGCGCGCGGGCCGGTTGGACTAGAGGGACTTACTTCTCAGAAATTTATTGTTTTGGGGGACGGACACATTCGTACATGATTGCGAAACTCGGAGTACTTGGAGGAATGTTTGATCCTGTACATAATGGGCATATAGACGCGGCCAGATATGCAAAGGACTTGCTTTCTTTAGATCTGGTAAATTTGATTCCATGCAATATTCCTAACCATAAAGTGCAATCTTATGCTCCGGCCGAAGATCGGCTAGCAATGATTGAGTTAGCCATAAGAGATGAATCTGGAATCGAAGTAGATGATATTGAATTGCAAAGACCCTCTGTTTCTTATAGCGTGGAGACGCTAAAAACAATAAAGGCACAAAAGCTTGCTCATAACATTACATTTATTCTAGGAATGGATTCTTTTAATTCGATAACTGACTGGTTTAATTGGGAAGAACTTTTTGCACTTTGTAGTTTTCTCGTGTTGGGACGTTCAGGCTTGTCTGTAGACAAAAAAATAGCGGAAAAAGTTCAGTTAAAGACAAGGCTTGCTCAAAGTATTTCTGAATTTTTTTGCGAGGCCACTGGCAAAGTGTTTATTGCCAGTAATTTCAATATCGATTTATCGTCAACCTCAGTGAGAGCGATGCTTAGCGCAAATTCAGGGATCGAAGGCTGTTTGAAGCAAGAAATTTTTGAATACATAAAAGATAAAAATCTATATTGATAAATTGCATTTGGTGGATGGTTTGAGAGATAAAGAACTGAAAAAAATCATTGTTGACGCGTTAGAAGATTTAAAAGGTGAGTCTATTAATTGTTTGGCGGTTGGACACCTTACATCTGTTACGGAATATATGGTTATCGTGACCGGGCGTTCCAGTACTCACATTAAATCCTTAGCTGACAATGTGGTAAAGAAGGTTAAACAAGCAAGCGCCGAAATTATTGGAATAGAAGGAAGAAATCAATCGGAGTGGGTTCTTGTGGATGCAGGAGGAGTTGTAGTCCATTTAATGTTAGCGTCTGTCAGGGCTCTCTATGATTTAGAGGAGCTATGGGATTTTGATAAGCCTAAAACAACAAATCCAGAATCAACCTTGTCTCAATAGTTTTTATTGAATGAAAATTTCAATAATTACTGTAGGGAAGAAGTCGCCAAAATGGATTCAAGCTGGCGTCGATGAATATTCAAAACGACTAGATCGAGAGTATGAGCTCAAGTTCGTTGAAATTGTGAGTTCTTTAACAGGTTCAGCCGCTGGTAAAAATTTGAGAATTCAGAAAGAAGGCGCTGCAATGCTCGGTAAGACGCAATCACAAGATTACGTGATTGCTCTGGACGAGAAGGGTGCACGTGTAAGTACGCTGAAATTTGCTTCAAAGTTAGAATTTTTCAAAGGTCATGGGAAAAATTTAGTGTTTCTGATTGGAGGCGCTGATGGCTTGCATGAATCGTGTCTTGAAAGGTCTCAGGAGACGTGGTCATTTTCAGATCTAACTTTTCCCCATGCTTTGGTTAGAGTTGTCTTAATAGAGCAACTTTACCGAGCTCACAGCATTCTGAATGGACACCCTTATCATCGCGAATAACAGGTATGTTTCCCCGATATATTCTAACTTGCGGCCGAAAAATCGGTTAAAATGACGGGATTTGCTAAGTATGCAACCAATTCCAAATAGAATTGTCTAAGAAGGTAGCAGCCCACAATCTTCAGTACTTTTTTGTGAAGCCGATTATATTTATGGCGGCATAGTTTGGATAAGGAACTACTTTTAATGTCTGGTAAATGGCAAGTAAAGGATCATGAAGCTGAGCGCCTACTATTTGATGGTAGGCTCTTGATTGCTTTTGCCATAATTGTTCTGCTTTTCGTCGCTTTAGTACTGAAATTGGTTAACTTACAAGTAACGCAATATGAGTATTTCTCCGCGAGATCTGATGGAAATCGACTGCACTCTCAGTATGTATCACCTGCACGAGGGTTGATTTTTGATAGGAATGGAGAACTTCTTGCTGATAATCAGCCGATTTTTAATCTAATGGTTGTTCGCGAGCAGGTTGACGATCTTGATCAAATGTTGGATTTTCTGGCCACTATTATCAGGCTTAATGACGATGATATTGATCAGTTCAATGCCAGGCTAGAGCGTAATAGAGTTCCCTTTGCATCCATCCCTCTTCGTTATGTCTTAACAGAAGAGGAGAAATCCCGTATCGCTGTGAATAGTCATTTGTTAAATGGAATAGCGATTGAGCCTCAATTTGTAAGACATTACCCGTTAGCAAGCCTGACTGCACATTCTGTTGGTTATGTTTCTGAAATAAATCAGAATGAGTTAGATCGATTGTCAGAAAATGAAAAAGAGAATTACGGCGGTACAAATCATATCGGTAAAACTGGTGTCGAAAGAACTTACGAAGATTTACTCCATGGAACGGTCGGTTATGAGATAGTTGAAAAAAATAATAGAGGTCAGGTTATGCGATATTTGGATCGAACTGATCCTGTCGCGGGAAAGAATATAGAGCTGCACATGGATGCGCGACTTCAGAAGGCAGCAGAGGAGGCATTAGGGGAATTTAGAGGTGCAGTCGTTGCGATAGAACCTGCTACTGGCGGAATACTAGCAATGGTATCCAAACCTGGTTTCGACCCTAACCTTTTTGTTACGGGTATTAGCAGTAAAGATTATAGTGTTCTGGTCACGGATGAAGTAAATACTCCTCTGTTTGATCGAACAACAAACCCCTACCCCCCAGGCTCTACAGTCAAACCTTTTTTAGGTTTGGCTGGATTACAAAATGATTTTGTTGATTATGATTTCGCAATTGAGGATCCAGGATATTTTCGATTGCCAGGAGTTAGTTATCGATGGGGAGATTATACTCTTCGGACGCTGATCGGAGGTGGACACGGCCGCACAGATTTGCAGAAAGCTATTTATCAATCCTGCGACACCTTTTTTTATGATTTAGGTCATCGCATGGGCATAGATACGATACATGGGTTTATGTCTCAATTCGGGTTTGGTCAAAACTTTGCCGTGGATATCTCTTACGCTCGAACAGGCGTTCTTCCATCAGAGGACTGGAAAAAGGAGAGTCGAGGTGAGCCTTGGTATCCGGGTGATACTATTAACTCTTCGATTGGGCAAGGATACATGTGGGCGACGCCTTTACAGTTAGCAACTGCTGCATCAATAGTCGCGAATAAAGGAAAGGTTAATCCACCGCATATGCTAAAGTCTGTGGATGGTGCGCCTTATAATTCTCGAAATGATTCCGCAATTCCTGATGTGTTGGTGAAGGATCCAGATTATTGGAGATATATTGAGGAAGCTATGACAATGGTCGTGCACAGACCATTTTCTGATCGATTCAGAGATTATGGCACTGCTTATGAGGCCATAGCTATGGCTGATCGAAATATGTCTTATAAAATGGCGGGTAAATCTGGGTCGGCTCAGGTGGTTGGCATAAGCCAGGATATACTATCTAGCACTGATATAGTTGTTTCAGATTTGAATAAAGATCATGGACTCTTCATTTCTTTTGCGCCTGCACAAAACCCTCATTTAGATCCTCTAATAGCTGTCGCAGTTTTTGTAGAGAATGGTGAACATGGTAGCAGCGTTGCCGGGCCGATTGCCAAAGCAGTTACTGATACATATTTGATGGATATCTTACAAATTGACTTCGAAACTATGAATAATTTACCTCCACTCTCGGAACCTTCGAACCCTGCGCTAATCACCGGTTCTGATGAATAACCGAGACTTTTCTCGTCAAGCCACAGGGTTGACCATGGCGGAAAACCATCGTCTTCCGATTTGGAGTGCTATTCATGCAGATCCTCCTTTACTGGTCGGAATAATCTTGCTGTGCGCTTTTGGTCTATTTATTCTTTATAGCGCAAGTGGCGGTGATGCGGAAGTGGTGCAAAGACAAGCAACAATTATGGGGGGTGGTGTCTTAGTCATGCTCATCGTCTCCCAGTTTAATCCTCATGTCATTAGAACATGGGCGCCTTCTATTTATGCCGCAGGTTTAGGTCTACTCCTGCTGGTATTACTCATCGGAGTTGAGGCAAATGGGGCAAGGAGTTGGCTAGATCTGCCGGGCCTCCCAAGTTTTCAACCATCTGAGGTGCTGAAAATATCTGTTCCCCTTTCGATGGCTTGGTATCTGGGAAGTCGACCACTCCCTCCTAGATTCAAACATCTCTTTTGGTCGGCTTTTATTATCGTTTTGCCCGCGGCATTAATAATAATTCAAAATGATACTGGTACTGCGATTATGGTAGCAATGTCGGGAGTTTTTGTGATTTTGCTAGCTGGGATTCGTTGGCGTATTGTATTTTTTGGCATTTTTAGTCTGTTATTAGCTTCGCCAGCGTGGTATTTATTTTTGGCTCAGGAACACCAAAAAAACCGAATACTTACCTTTTTTGACCCTTATCGAGACCCGACTGGTGCTGGGTATAACATTATTCAGTCACAAATTGCGATAGGATCTGGAGGTATCTTTGGCAAGGGGTTTGGGAATGGGGCGCAGTCGCATCTGGACTTCATACCAGAAAGTAATACAGATTTTATTCTAGCCGTTCTTGCGGAAGAGTTTGGTTTGTTAGGAATACTTTGTTTGATTTGCCTATATTTGTTTGTACTTGTTAGAGGGTTCTTTATAGCTTACTCAGCTAGAGATATGTTCAGTCGGTTGCTTGCTGGAAGTATTACGTTGACTTTGTTTTTCTACATTTTCATCAACATGGCTATGGTTTCCGGACTAGTTCCGGTTATTGGTTTGCCTCTACCGTTAATTAGTCGCGGCGGCACTGCGATTTTGACCCTGTTCATTAGCTTTGGTCTGCTTATGTCTATTCAAACGCATGGAAAAGAAATGGGTAAATAATTGAAATATATAGACTATTCTAAATTTGGTCTTGCAAAATTAGCCTTTTTAAGTTTGTTTGGCTTTCACGAGTCGCTGCTAAAAAACTAGTCAAACTAAAATTCCTAGGGGTTTGGACGTTAAGTAACTAACTTAGTTAAAGTTTTTAAGTTATAAGCTATGAACACACGAGTTTTTAGGATTCTGTATTTGATGGCGATTCTAGCAGTCATCGATGCTTGTTCGTCTGCTTCGCCGCCGACAGCGAAAAATCCTAATGCGGGTCGCTATTCGATCATGCAAGATCGAGCTCCAGAGAAATCGATTGAGTTAATCAATATTCCAGAAGTAGTCCCAGAGCCTGTTGTCAGGACAATCGCTGGAAATCGGTCTCCATACACAGTGCTTGGTAAAAGCTATTTTGTATTGCCATCAGAAGAGGGATATAGTGAGCGTGGGATAGCCTCTTGGTATGGCGAAAAATTCCATGGTCATAAAACTTCCAACGGTGAAGTCTTCGACATGTATCAAGTGTCTGCTGCTCACAAATCATTGCCAATACCAAGTTTTCTTAGGGTTACTAATTTAGATAATAATCGCAGTATCATTGTTCGGGTCAATGATCGGGGACCATTTCATGGCAATAGGATAATTGATTTGAGTTATGCTGCAGCATTAAAGTTAGGTTATGCAGACATTGGGACTGCCCGTGTTCAGCTGGATGCTATTATTACTGAAAAATTATCGAGTGATTCGGTGTCGAGAGGGAATATAGATCCGAAGGCTCTGTCATCTGTTTCAAGGGTTCTTAAGAATCAATACTTGCAAATTGCTGCACTCTCAAGCCGGGCAAGTGCAACAGAGCTCTTGGCTAACGTAGAGGAAGTGATAGATGAACCTGTGTTTATAAATACAATCAAAGATCCAACTGGAAAGACGTTGTATAGGGTGCGTGTCGGTCCTATAGGCGACCCAGCAGAATTGGAGAATATTTCCAGAAAATTGGTGGCGGCAGATTTTGGTATGCCATACCCTGTTAGGCAGAAGTAACCGTGTTTTTAACTATTGGTAAAGCAGTGAAAAGAATGGATATTTTTATGAGATTTCAAACTATTATTAGTTTCCCCAAAATGCTTAGAAAAAGTCTGCCATGGGTAACCTTCTTAACATGCTTGACTCTAATGGTAAATTTATCGGCGGCGGCTCCAGCTATAATTCCACGCCCTCCTGAGATTGCAGCTACAAGTTACATTTTAATGGATGCAGTAACCGGTGAAATTATAGTAGAAGAAAACGCCGATGAGGCTCTCCCTCCCGCAAGTTTAACGAAAATAATGACTGCCTATATAGCGGTTGAAGAAATAATGAATGGTAATCTGTCATTGTCAGATCAAGTTCATATAAGTGAGAAGGCCTGGCGTATGGAGGGTTCAAAGATGTTCGTCGGTGTCAATTCTCAGGTATCTGTTGAGGATTTGTTACGTGGAATCATTATTCAATCTGGTAACGATGCCAGCGTCGCTATAGCGGAGCATATCGCCGGTAGTGAAGACGCATTTGCCGATATGATGAATCAGTATAGTGAAGTGCTCGGGATGTCTAGTAGTTTTTTTATGAATTCCAGCGGACTAGATACAGAAGTTTACTACAACACCATGTCGGCGAGAGATTTATCAATACTTGCACAAGCAACTATTTCTCGGCACGCGGATTACTATCCGATATACGCGGAGAGAGAGTTTACTTACAATGATATCCGACAGACTAATAGGAATTCTCTCCTTTTTAGAGACAGAAATGTTGATGGAATGAAAACTGGTTGGACTGATGCAGCAGGTTATTGTCTGGTGGCATCCGCTGAAAGAGATGGTATGAGATTGATATCAGTCGTTATGGGAACCGCAAGTGAAGAGTCGAGAGCGATAGAAACACAAAAGCTGATGACGTATGGGTTTCGATATTTTGAAACACACAAGCTATACGACGCTAATCAGGTTCTTACGAATGTGCCAGTTTGGTCAGGTAAAGGGAGTGCAGTCGATCTTGGAATCAAAAACGAAGTATTCGTTACTATCCCAAGAGGACAAGCGCAATCAATGGAAGCCACAGTTGATGTCGACGAAATTATTTACGCTCCATTAGCTGACGGTCAGATTATGGGAGTAGTTAATGTTACATTAGACGAAGATACTGTTTTCCAGGGTAATATAGTAGCGATGCAAGAAATAGAAAGAGGTGGAATTCTCAAGCGATTTATTGACTGGTTGACACTCTTAATCAGCAGTGTATTTGGTTGATTATCGTTCGGAGAAGTGGTTTTGATGGAATCTGATAGAGAGGTCTTAGAACGACCAAAGATTGAGTTTCCCTGTTTATATCCAATAAAAATTATTGGCCATTCGGTTGAAAATTTTAAAGGAATGGTAATTTCACAAGTTGAAAGACACACTGGCCCAATCGACCCAGAACTAATTGCGGTTAAGAAGAGCCGAGAAAGCAACTATATATCGGTGAATATAACGATTGCTGCCACCGGCAAGGAACAGTTGGGTAAAATATTTGAAGATTTAAAAAAAATTAAAAGTGTAAAAATGGTTCTTTAGTGAGATTGAATGATTATAGATGGATTGAGGTTGAGCCTTCGTCAAATAAAGAGGGGTGTGAGCAAAGCCTTATAATACGTCGTCTTGGGTTGCAAGATTATGAACCGATATGGAAATCAATGCGTTACATTGCTGAACACCCAAATGATAAGAGAGGCGATGAGATTTGGCTGCTAAGTCACAAGCCTATTTTTACTCTTGGTCAGGCAGCAGATCGCAAAAATATAATAGATGCTGGAAACATACCCGTTATTGATATCGATCGAGGTGGTCAAGTAACCTATCACGGGCCCGGTCAGCTCGTGGCCTACATCCTGTTGGATATCAGAAAGCGCAGAATGAATGTTAGAGATTTAGTTTCTGCTCTGGAAAGTTCGATAGTGAATTCACTTTCTCATTTTGGAATTTCTGCTCAAACAAGACCTAAAGCTCCGGGAGTTTACGTGAATGAAGCTAAAATAGGGGCGCTTGGATTAAGGATAAAAAACGGGAAAAGTTATCATGGTCTGAGTTTGAATGTCGATATGGATCTAGCACCGTTTTCAAAAATAAACCCATGTGGATTTGAGAATCTAGAAGTTACTCAAGTGTCTGACCACATCGAAACATCAAAATTTTTGATGCGTGACTGCAGTGAAATTTTAAGTAAAAAACTTCTTGGAGAGTTGGGCTATGATGCCCGTTAAAAGTAGAGAGTATGAAAAATCTTATGCCTGAGAAGAAACGTCGGAATATCCTCGTGGAGGGTAAAAAGCTTCGCGGAGCAGAAAAAGTAAAACGCATCCCGGTGAAAGTAATCCCTACAACAGAACTACCCGCTAAACCAGAGTGGATCAGGGTAAAGATACCCGCGTCTTCACGAATTAAACAAATAAAAGACAAACTGAGACATCATAAGTTGGCCTCTGTCTGTGAAGAGGCCTCTTGCCCGAATCTTGGGGAATGTTTTAGTAATGGGACTGCGACCTTTATGATTATGGGGGATATCTGTACTCGACGCTGTCCCTTCTGTGATGTTGCCCATGGGAAACCACGCGCACTTGATAAAAATGAACCAATTGAGCTTGCCCGAGCCATAAAGGATATGCAGCTGAAGTATGTTGTAATCACTTCAGTCGATCGAGATGACTTGAAGGATAGTGGTGCCCAGCACTTTGCAAATTGCATCGCAGAGACACGTCGATTCAATCCGCAAATTAAAGTTGAAGTTTTGGTACCGGACTTCAGGGGAAGAATGGATGTTGCTCTAGATATATTACAAGGAAGCTTGCTTGATGTATTCAATCATAATTTAGAAACCGTGCCGCGGCTGTACAAAAAGGCTAGACCGGGAGCTAGCTATGAATGGTCGTTGAAACTTCTTAAAGAATACAAGTCTCGAAGAGCAGACGTGATTACAAAATCTGGTTTGATGCTAGGTTTAGGCGAAGAGATTTCAGAGGTTGAAAGAGTACTACAAGATTTGAGATCGCATAATGTAGATATGGTGACGCTTGGACAGTACTTGCAGCCCAGTAGGGACCATTTAAAAGTAGAGAGATTTTTGCATCCAGATGAATTTGAAAATCTGCGGCTTTTTGCTGAAAAACTCGGATTTAAGCAAGTGGCAAGTGGACCTTTAGTTCGGTCCTCTTACCATGCAGATAAGCAAGCTCATGGCGAAAACGTTTCTTGATTATTTTGATTGTAAAAATTATATAGATGAATATGGCGATTATTAAAATCGGATTTTCTATTTTCGCTGCCGCAATAGCCATCGCTATTATGATTTTAATGACACGCAACCCATCAACATTCGGAGAATATTCACTTTTGATTCGGGCTTGCTTATTGAATCTTGGGATATTCGCATGCTTTGGCGCATTGTTTCCTTTTTTTTCATCTTATTTCAAAATAGATCGTAAAATTTTAACGCTCGTTATTTTAGCTTCTTCTCTTCCAGCTTTTATTTTTTTCCTATCAGTAGTTCCTTCAAAGACAATTGATGAAATATATCTAGAACAACTAGACAGTAGCTTGCTGAGTGATCGTTCAAGCAATGGAATCATTGAAATAGGCTTTCAATATCCTATTTTCACGCCAACTATTTCATTAGTTAACCGCGATGCTTTTACTCGAGACGTGAATATTTTCTTGCGTATTATAGATAGTGAACAGGAAGCGTCCTTGTTCAGAGCAGTTCGTTCGAGAGCCGACGATGAAAAATTGAGCGTTGAATCAACGATAAGAGGAATGTTGAGCAACAACTCCCGCTATTTATTCAACCCCGTAAGGTTGGCACCTGGTCAGGCTATATCTGGGAGGCCAATTTTTATCATCACAAACTTGGAAGATGGAGCCAGTTTCACTGAAGCTCTGGACAGTGGTCATATTGGGTATTTGGAGTTGCGTGACCCGGATGAAGGAAATTTGTTGGCGGATTTTAGGTTAGCGCCAATTTAACAAGGTAATTCTTTGAGATTTTAAATAACTGATAACATTTTTAAAAAAATTTGGAGCTAAATGTGCAAAGCTTTCAACGTAACGCTTACCGGATATGGTTTCTTTTTGGGTTACCACTTTTCTCTCAAGGGGCGCCTGACTGGCAGGTTCCGTTAACTAGTTATGGGCATCCAGATTTGCAGGGGATTTGGACGTCGGCATCAGTAACAACTCTAGAAAGAGATAAAGCTCTGGGGAAAACTCTAATTGTGGATGCTGAGGAGGCTAGACAGTTGGAGCGCCAATCAGTACTCAATGTGCTTACGGAGGCCGATAGCGGTCCAAGTGACCCAAACAGACCCCCACCTGCTGACGGTGATACTGACGCCGGTTATAACGCATTTTGGATTGATCCTGGAACTAGACTGGCTGAAATAAATGGGGGTTTTCGGACTTCCTTTATAGTGGATCCTGAAGACGGGCAAATACCCTATTCAGCCGCCGCAGGTATCGCTTTTTTTCAATATGGACAAGATTCTGGTTACGATGGTCCGGAACAAAGACCTCTTGGTGAGCGGTGTATGGTCGGATTTGGGTCGAGCGGTGGACCACCTATGTTGCCCGTTCTTTATAACAACAATTACCAAATTGTTCAAAATGAGAACTACATACTGATTCTAGCTGAGATGAATCATGATGCTAGGATAATAAGATTAAACGATAAGCATAAAGATAATATATTTAAACCTTGGCTGGGAGACTCTGTCGGGCGCTGGGAGGGAACTACGCTGGTAGTAGAAACTTTAAATTTTCATCCCCAGCAGAGCTTTAGATTTGCAATAAAGCATAGTTTGTATCTTCCCCAAACTGCAAAGGTTATCGAGAGATTTTCAAGATCCGACCGGGATACAATTCTTTACGAATTTACTGTAGAGGATAGCAATGCGTACACACAATCGTGGTCGGCAGAAATCCCATTCAGAAAAACTGAAAGTCCTATGTATGAGTATGCTTGTCACGAGGGAAATTATGCTTTGCCGGGCATTCTAGGAGGCGCGCGCAGAGAAGAAGCCTCCAACTAAAGCCCGGAGACTAGGATTCCAGTACTCTGAATTGAATAGGATGTTTACCTAAGTTTCTATAGTTGGCAATCGCAAGTCCTGTGGCTACACTTGTGAACGGGTTATGCTCAATGACTTTGTCGGGGAAAAGTTCGTCTAAAATATTTGTGATTGCCGGTATTAAGCACGAGCCTCCCGTGCGAATGACAGAGTCTATAGACCCTGGAAACAGGTCGTTTTTTTCTAACAAGTAATCGATTGCGAGTCTAAACTTCTCCAGTTGCAAACTTATATGTTTCTCAAATTCTATTCTTGTAATTTCTGTGTCAATGTCCAACTCTGGAATATCTAGCCTCGCTGATTCTTGCGAAGAGAGCTCTATCTTGAGGTCTCGTAAATGCTGAAAAACTAAGTAACTATGGTTATTTTTTATGAGATCATACAGCCGTCTGAATTTTACAGAAGCATCATCGTCATGATTCATTCGCTGTATTACCGGTGTAGTAAATTTGTTTTGATTAAGCATATAACTGATTGCCCAATTCAAAAGTAAATCTTCGTATTCTTCGAAAGGAAAAATTGTTTCAATCTCTCGATCTTCGCCATCACGAACCCAACGTTCTCCTTTCCCTAACATTGGAAAAATCACCTTACGAAACATTTGCTGATCAATATGATCCCCTCCTAATCCAATTCCATGAGTGGCTACAACTTCAAAATTATGCGCATTCCGTTTCAGAACGCATAGGTCCAAGGTTCCACCACCAAAGTCAACCGTAAGCAAAGTTTCATTAATTGTTGTGGGATTTTCATGAAGGTAGCTTAGAGAGGCTGCAATTGGCTCCGGATAATATGTCTGGTTTTTAAAGTCAGCATAAGTGTATGCCTCGGAAAGTAAAGATATTGCCTGAGTATTATTGCTATTTTCTTGGGAGCCTTCGAAGTTTACCGGATGACCGATACAAGCATGAAATGTTGGTTCGTCATAACTTAAATTTTCTTTTAATAAATACGAAACGGCAGCTTTTATTCTAACGAGTAGCGGAGTAATGAGTGCAACGATTCTAAAGGCCTTATCAAAAACCATTAATTTAACTTCTTTATTACTTGCTAGAAGACGTTTTACGCCCCGAAATAATCTACCCTCTTGCCCCGAATCAATGAAAGATTGACCGTAAACTTTCTCTGTATTTGCTTCCTCGGGCAAGCCATGATCACCGATCTGGCCAGTACTGGAGCGTTGCTCTCCTAAAACTTCAGCGCTAAGCTCGACTGTCCTACCTGCATTACTTTGGATATATGATTCGATAGCCTTTTGCCCAGTTTGAATTTTGTAATCTCTGTCAACATAGGTGGCTGATGGCATTATTAACGAATCATCCTCAAGTTTAACGAGATGTACGTTGCTGCCATCAAAAATCGCTGCCGCACTGTTACTGGTGCCGAAATCTATTCCGATTCCTAATTGATTGCTGGATGTTTTATTGGATCTTCCTGATTCCTGTTGAGTCATAGCGATGGCAGAATAATTCAGATAAGCTGATAGAGGGGGTTAATAATTTTGTCTTAATGATATAGTAATTTCGACTACCCAGCAAAAAGCAATGCGCTCGCATGGCTTGACTTTGCGGCCATTGTCCTGCTTTAGTTGAATAATCAAGCAAGTTACCCTATGCTCGTCGAGTTTCGAAAGCGCTGTTTAAATAATTTTGAGTGTAAGAATTAATGTTTTTAATTAGTCAGTCTCGACAAGCCATGAAAAGTGCCTTTATATGCCTAGTTATCGTGTTATTGCTGCCATTTTCATGTTTTGCCGGCACCATCGTTCGAGTCAGCACTAGTATCGGCGATTTTTCTGTTGAGCTATTTGATGATTCTGCTCCAATGACCGTTGAGAATTTCTTAAATTATGTGGGACGTAATGATTACAATGGAACTTATTTCCACAGAGTAGTCGATGATTTTGTTGCACAAGGTGGTGCATATCGTTTTCAACCATATGTCGGGCCCGTCGATGTACCCACAGATCCACCCATAGTGAATGAATTTAATGTTTCTAACTCTCGCGGAACTATAGCGATGGCTAAATTAGATGGGAATCCGGATAGTGCGACTAATCAATGGTTTATAAATCTAGCGGATAATGTAAATCTAGACACACTTAATGGAGGATTCACAGTTTTTGGGTCAGTCTTAGGTAATGGAATGACTATCGTAGATGCAATTGATAATCAGCCAACTGTGGACCTGGGATACAAAGCAGTGAGTGCGCCCTACATAAAAACTGCTTACACCGATCCAACAGACTTCATATACATGAATGTCGAAGTGGTGACCCGCTATAGTGGAGCTCCTAATATATTTGAAACTGAATCGGGGTTACTAATTACTTCAGTTGATGTTGATAATGGTTCAGAATTACTCAGTATGAATTTTAGTGCAGTTCAATCTGAGGAGGACCTTGTCATTCAAGTTAATCAGGAAAGCGTGATGCGTCGACGAGGCCCAGTAGAAGGCGTAGCCACTTTTAGTTCCTCAAGTGGCGAGTTTCGAATTCCTGTTTTGGAAGTAAATTCTGGTGGAGGAGTAATTGTCGTTAGAAATGTGGTTTTTACTCTAACAAATAACAGCCCCGCCCAATTCACCTTAAAGTCTTTTGACCAGTAGGGTTTGTTGGTGTCTTAGTGGTTGATGCGTAAAATAACCAACTCAGCTCAAAGGTAAAAAGTATCAAGCGATGTCACTAGTACGCGGAGAATTTTCATCCAGGTTTGGTTTTCTGATGGCGGCTTCTGGTTCAGCAGTAGGGCTAGGCAATATTTGGGGATTTCCAACAAATGCGGCGTCTAATGGAGGTGCAGCTTTTCTGTGTGCTTACCTTTTCTTAGCTTTTGCACTCGCCTATCCAGCATTAATGGCAGAGTTGATTATTGGGAGAGCAGCTCGCGCAAATGGAATTTCTGCTTTACAGTCAATTTCTTCGGGTAATAGGAGCCGATTAGCAGCATTCCTAGTTGGATTTGCTGGAATGATTACTGTTACGTTTATTTTGAGTTTTTATTCAATTGTGAGTGGTTGGATGATGGCTCACTTCTTTGACAGCATAGCAGAAATTTTCAAGTTGATGACTATCTCAAATTGGTTAACTTCAGACGCTCCTCTGAGAAACTCTTTGTTCGTGATTTTATTTGTTCTGCTAACTGTCAAAATAATCAGCGCTGGAGTTAAAGACGGGATCGAAAAGTGGGCTTCTCGACTAATGCCTTCACTTTTAATTTTGTTAATACTACTGATTTTCTATGTTGTTTCACTTCCAGGGGCTGTGGATGGTTTGCGGGTATATTTAGTGCCTGATTTTTCTCAATTGTCTGATCCCGCCTTATTGGTTGACGCCATGGGCCAGGCATTTTTCTCTCTTTCATTGGGTGTGGGAACAATGCTGATTTATGGTTCTTACATTAGTGACAAAGAGAATCTGCCTGCACTTGGGGGGCTGGTTGCCTTGCTAGATATCGGAATTGCAGTGATTGCAGGATTACTTATATTGCCTGCAATGTATGTTGCACTCTCTAATGGTGTTGAGATATTTGATTCCAATGGAGAATTTATTGCAGGGCCAGGTCTGATTGTTTCTGTTTTGCCTAATCTTTTTGAAACCATGGGTGCTGGTGGTATATTGGTATCTCTTGCATTCTTTTCATTGATGACGATTGCCTCGTTAACTTCGTCAATTTCAATGCTCGAAGTTCCTGTTTCTTATGCGATTGAATATCATGGAATTTCTCGGAAGAGGGCTTCTATTTGGATAGGAGCGCTCGTTACTTTAATTTCGTTATTGATTGTATTTAACTTTGATCCGTTGTTTGATCAAGTTGTAAGCATAACAACAGAGTTGAGTCAGCCGTTGCTTGGGTTAGCGTTTTGCATTTTTGCTGCTTGGGTTTGGCAGAGAGACGAAGTTCTCAAAGAAATAAAGAAAGGCAGTCCTCATGTTGAAAATAGCGTGTTCTGGAGAGTTTGGCCATTTTATGTAAAATTCATTTGTCCAGTCGCTATTCTGATTGTCTATTTTCAATAGCTTATTTTATCTCTCCAAGGGCCTGTAAAAACTCAGAAACTTCCTGCCGAGTATTGTAATAATGAAGAGAAACCCTCGTTACGTCTCCGGTAAGTTCCACTCCGAGGTCTAATTGAGCATTTTGTTGTTTACACACTGAGACATTGATGTTTCTCTTTTGAAGTTCGTTTCTTAGAATTTTTGCATCAATATTATCTTTTGTGAAAGTAATAATGCCTGAACGATGATGCGATTTCTCAAGAACTCTTATACCTTGTAGTTCTGAAAGTCCTGCTATTAAAACTGAAGATAGGTGGCTTATCCGTTCTTCAATTGCATTGATCCCTAATTCTGACAGATATTGAACCGCAGTTGATAGGCCGATCATTGCGGCTACATTTCTTTCATAGCATTCAAACATCTTTGCAGTCTTTATAAATTCATATGACTTTGAATCCCTCCATGACGCTGAATGTAAATCTAAAAAAATAGGCTCTAGTGACCGAAGAATTCTATTTTTAGCGAATAAAAAGCCTGTCCCGCGAGGACCTCTAAGATATTTTCGTCCAGATCCACAAAGGAAGTCGCAATTCAACTCCTTAGTATCTAGATTGATTTGTCCTACCGATTGGCACGTATCAAGAAGAAATAAGACATTGTACTTTTTTGCTATTGCGCCAACAGCGGTAGCGGGTTGTATATCGCCTCTTTGACTTGCAATGTGAGTTAAAGCGATTAATTTTGTTTTTGATGTTATCGATTTCTCTAACTGTTTAAGGGATACGACGCCTAACTCATCACAGGGTACTGTTATGAGATCTACTTTTTTTTGCTTTGCGATATGAAGTAGCCCCAGATAATTGCTACCATATTCATTCTCGGCAGTAATTATTTGATCACCATACGCCCACGTTATTGAGTGAACTGCGAGTTCCCATGCCCGAGTAGAATTTTCAATAAATGCTATTTCTGATTCATCACAGTTTAATAATTTAGCAAATTCCACATAGAAACTGCTTAAGAGGTGCTTAGCCTCTTCTGCTGCTTCATAGCCTCCAACTTTCTGCTCTAGCGTTAGATGACTAATTACAGCGTCGGTTACGCTTTGGGGGCTAAGTGAGCTGCCCGCATTATTAAAATGGATCTTATGACTACAGCCTGGCGTTTCTGATCTGATTTTTTCAATATCTAAGGTCTTTTGCATATTGCGTATGAGACTAGGAATCCAGTGAAGGTGCATTTTCGGTGGAGATTTTAGGTTGGTGATATTAGCAAACAGTTGTGCTACGGTGCTACTCATGATGCTTAATATAAAATATTTTGGGAGCAATCAGGAGGTCATAATGAGTTTGAGGCAGAGAAGATTTGATGAACTTCCCAATTTTCAAAGGCGAAGTTTCTTGAAGCGCGGAGCATTAATACAGTTTGGACTTGGTGTGGGAATGCTTTCGCATGGCTCCGCCCGTGCCCAAAATTCCGTGGCAGATACTGTAAAAGCTTTGACATTTGATGTCTTTGGAACGGTTGTTGATTGGAGAACATCTATAATTAGAGAAGGTCAGATTTTAGCTGCTAATAAAGGTTTTGATCTAGACTGGGGCGAATTTGCTGAAAGATGGCGAGGGGGTTATGGGCCTGCGATGAATCGTGTCAGGACTGGAGAGCTACCATGGACAAAAATTGATGACCTGCATCGAATGATTCTCGATGAGCTAATAGACGAGTACGGACTCGATGAGCTGTCTGAATCTGAGCGAGAGGACTTCAATAGGGTATGGCATAGATTAATACCATGGCCGGATACAGTTGCTGGCTTGTATAAATTGAAAACTAAGTACGTTATAACGACCTTGTCTAATGGAAATGTATCGTTGCTAACCAATATGGCGAAGAATGCCGGATTACCTTGGGATGCTGTTCTCTCCGCTGAACTTGCCAAACATTACAAGCCAGATCCAGAGGCCTATTTGACAGCGGCTGAGCTGCTCAGCTTACCTCCAGAACAGGTCATGATGGTAGCTGCTCATCCTGGAGATCTTCGAGCGGCAGCTCGAGCAGGTTTGCGAACAGCATACGTAATAAGGCCTCTCGAGAGAGGCCCAGGTAGAGAAGTAGAGAGAGATGAAGATGGCGAATTTGATTATGTCGCCACCAGCTTTATTGATCTTGCTACTCAGCTCGGAGCATAATTTTTGTTTAATAATTATTGATAAGGAAAATATAGGTGGGTAATTCAATTTATTAAAGCAGATTGAATGTTAAAAATTTATTTTGGTGCCTTCGTATGAGATTAGAGTCTTGGCTTTATGGTTGTTGTCTAGTTACGTTTATGAGCTGTTCGGATGGTGAGCGTTTGGGGGAGGGTGCAGATACCCCGATCATAGAGGTGTCTGCTTCTGATATGATGATGTCTGACAATCCTTTTTTCAGAAATAGTCAGCTGCAACTGAATTATCCAGAGTTTAATCTGGTTAAGAATGAGCATTATCTGCCTGCCTTTGAGTATGGTATGACGGAACATCTGAGAGAAATCAAGGAAATCGTCGAACAAAAAGCGGATCCGGGATTTGAAAATACCATAGTCGCCCTTGAGTTGTCTGGACAAATCTATTCCAGGGTCGCCAGGATCTTTTTCTCAATGTCGAGTGCCCATACAAATGATGAAATCCGAAGGCTTGAGCAAGATCTTGCGCCAAGGCTCGCCAGTCATGAGGACAGTATCTATCTGAACCAACAACTTTTTTTGCGAATTGAAAAGTTATACCTGTCTCGTAATTCTCTCCAATTGGATGCAGAATCAAAGCGTTTGCTTGAACAAACTTACAAAAATTTCCAGCGGGCGGGGGCAGCATTGAATGAAGCAGATAAAGAGAAATTGAAGGAATTGAATGCCGAGCTAGCAATGCTTGAAACCCGTTTCTCTCAAAATATTCTAGATGAAGCTAACGGTTTAGCAATTATTGTAGATTCTCGTGAGGAGCTCGTAGGATTAAGTGAAGGGAGAATTAATTCGGCAGCGCAAAGCGCTGAAAACAAAGGTCTAGCAGGTAAGTTTGTAATTCCATTGCTGAATACGAGTGGTCAGCCTGTGTTAACAAGCTTGCAAAATAGAGAGCTAAGAGAGCGGATCCATAAAGCGTCATTATCAAGAGGAAGCCGTGGTGGGGAATTTGATAATAGAGCTAATCTAACCTCGATACTTAAGCTTAGATCAGAAAAAGCTCGACTGCTTGGTTATGACAATCATGCTCACTATGTCGTCGAAAATCAGACAGCACTTACTGTTGATGCGGTAAACCAGAGATTAGCAGAGCTTGCTGTTCCTGCAGCGAAGAATGTAATAAAAGAATCTCAAGAACTTCAACGGTTGATTGATGAGGAAGGAGGGGGGTTTAAACTTGAGGCTTGGGATTGGGATTTTTATGCAGAACGATTAAGGAAAGAACGATTTGATTTTGACGCAGGCCTGCTCAGAGATTACTTCGAGTTAGATAATGTATTGGAAAGAGGGGTTTTTTACGCTGCTGGAAGGCTCTTTGGTATAAGCTTTGAGGAACGCTTTGATTTGCCGGTTTATCAAGAAGATGTGCGGGTTTTTGAAGTTACGGACCATAATGGCGAAATTTTAGCATTATTCATCGCAGATTTTTATGCGCGTCCAAGCAAACGTGGAGGCGCGTGGATGAACGCGTATGTCGCGCAGAGTAAGTTAACTGGAGAGAAACCAGTGATTGCGAATCACTTGAATATTACCAAACCAGGACCCGGGGAGCCCACATTACTTACATTTGATGAGGTTACTACGATGTTCCATGAATTCGGGCACGCTCTTCACGGTATGTTTTCTCAAGTTCAATATCCATCTTTTTCGGGTACTAGGGTGCCAAGAGACTTCGTAGAATACCCAAGCCAAGTTAACGAAATGTGGGCGTCATGGCCAGAGGTTCTACAAAATTATGCTCTGCATTATCTTTCGGGTAAGAAACTTGATGCTGAAATACTCGAAAAAGTGCTGGCCGCACAGTCATTTAATCAAGGATTCACGACCTTCGAATACTTAGCCGCGTCAATAATTGATCAGGCTTTTCATCAGCTCGAATCTCAAGAAATCCCGCTTGTTGATGACATTATGGCGTTTGAGTTATCAGCACTTGAAGATGCTGGTTTAGCTATTTTAGCGGTGCCACCTCGATATAGGGCTACCTACTTTAATCACATTATGGGAGGTTACTCTGCTGGCTATTACTCATACATTTGGAGTGAGGTTTTAGACGCAGATACTGTTGAGTGGTTCAAGGAAAATGGAGGCCTTTTAAGGCAAAATGGCGAATATTTTAGAGAATCTGTGCTATCGCGTGGAGGTAGTCTGGATGCTATGCAAATGTATAACAATTTTCGGGGTCGAGAAGCTGAAATTCGTCCTCTTTTGGAACGGCGGGGATTGTTGTAGAGGTTTCACTACTCAGAATTAGTTGAGTATCTTCTCCCCACTAAGCTCTAAGACCAAGTTATTTATCTCGTCCCATGGGTTTGAGAATGAGGCTCCCTTGATAGCTTTATCTATTTGCAAGGCTTTATCTAGCATTCTCCATATATGATTGCTAGAGAGTCTATTCAGCGCATTTGTTACTGCCTGTTTACGGTTGAAAAAAACTCTATTTGTTTGCAAAATCGAGTTTAACCGTTGGCCAGATTCTTTGCTAAGCACCATATTATTCAAAATTCTAAGTTCTCTTGTAAGAGCGTTTAACACCAAGAGAGGATAGGTACCCTCTTCTTTAAAACTAGCTATCATTTTTTGACAACGTTCTGCATCACCATGTAGGGCAGTATCAATCAAATCATAAATGTCGAAGCGAGAATTATTAGCAACGACTTGCATTATCGTTTTTGTGTCTAAGGTAACTTGGGATTTTTCATCCAGATTGGCCAGCAATTTAAGTTTTTCTATTTCCTGTTTCGCAGCGAGTAAATTTCCTTCTACTCTTTCAGATAAGATTTGCAGGGCTTGGTTGTCGGCATTAATTCCGGAATTGCTTAGTTCTTGCGATAACCATTTGACTAATCCTTTATTATCGATTGGCCATACCTGTATTAGTGCCAGAAGCGACTCATGCGCCTTGAACCACTTAGAGTTCAATACTGCCCGGTCCATTTTTACGCTCGTTATTATTAAGACAAAGTCAGGGTTGTTATTTATTGAAAAAGTATCTATGGCAGTTTTTTCGTCTTGCCCCAATTTTAATTTGTCTGCACTACCGTTTTTGCCAGTTACCTTATCAAGTCTAATCTCAATAATCTTACTTGTAGAGAACAGTGAGAGATTATTTACAGAATTAGTGAACCGCTCGATACTAAAATCTGAATCAACGTTGAACACCTCTCTTTCTTCAAAACCATTTTTTCTAAAATGCTCCCTAACCAAATCTGCAGATTCTTGGACGAGAAGCGGTTCATCACCAGATATCCAAAACGTTGAATACTTATTAGTGAGCAAGGTTTGAGGTAATTGTTCTGGTTTAACTTTCATTATTTAGTTGATAGCAGACTCGATACGTCTTATTACTTGAGATACTAAATCTTGGCGCATTTCAGAGCTGATAATGCGAATCTCTTCTTGGTTGCCTGTTATATTTTGGATATCTTCAAAAAAAATACGATCGACGAATAGCGCTTCTGGTTCAATTAAAAATATTTGATTCTTCTTCAAGGCAACTTCAATTGAAAGACGCATTTCATATTGTGCTGCTCTTGCTCTTGAGTTTATGGTAACGGGCCTATTTGATATTTCCTCATTGCCTACTATTAGTTCATGCTCCGTTTCTGCATTCGGTTCTTGGGATAAATCTGAAAGTACAGTCTGAACCCCTGATACCTCAAGATCTCTTCGAAGCATCCGCGAGAATTCACTGCCTGGTTGCGCTAATTGCAACTGAATAGAGTCTAGGTTCGCTACCAAAAATTGATTATCTCTCAAAGAATACCCGCAGGAGTTTAGGCTAATAAGGAAAATAAGAAATACATATGGTTTTTGGGAATAACTCATTGATTTAATTCGCGACAATATTTACGAGGCGTTTTGGAACCACAATAATTTTCTGTATATTTTTCCCTTCAATAAATCGCTTTACTGAGGAATTAGTCACTGCTATTTGTTCAAGCTCTTCTTTTGGTATGTCTTCAGACACCTCGATTCGATCCCGTAGCTTGCCATTAACCTGAAGGACTATGACTATGGTATCTTGGGTCAGAGCTTCCTCGATAGGAGTTGGCCAGGATGCATCCATTACTGCTCCTTTATGTCCTAAATGATTCCATAAAACGTGACAAAAATGAGGTACGATCGGCGCTAACATCAGTATTATTATTTCCAGCGCTTCTTGCAGTAATGCTCGTCCTATATCAGAATCGACTTGATCCTTAAATTTTGTGGTTGCATTTAGAAGTTCCATTGAAGCAGCAATAGCGGTATTGAATGTCTGTCTTCTCGCATAATCGTCAGTAACTTTTTTAAGTGTACTATGAATTTTATAGCGCAATTGCTTTTGTTCACTGTTTAGATCAGTTAGCTGCTTTTTCTCACATGAGACACACTCATGATCCGAAACCACTTTCCATAGGCGATTAAGAAAGCGAAAACTCCCTTCAACACCGGAGCTGGACCAATCTAGCGATTGATCCGGTGGTGCTGCAAATAGCGTGAACATCCGGACAGTGTCAGCGCCGTACTTGTCTATCAGGGTCAAAGGATCTACCGTATTTCCTTTAGATTTAGACATTTTTGTACCATCGTTTAGTACCATTCCTTGTGTCAGTAGACGCTCAAAGGGTTCGTCCGAAGTTACAAGACCTTCATCGCGCATCAACTTATGATAAAAACGAGCATATAATAAATGGAGTATTGCATGTTCGATTCCACCTATATATTGATCAACGGGTAGCCAGTAATCGGCTCGTTCATCTAACATCTTATTGCTTTGATTTGGGCTCGCGAACCTAGCGTAATACCAAGAAGATTCCATAAAGGTATCAAATGTATCTGTTTCTCGATTTGCTGGATTACCGCAAATCGGACAATTAACATTTAAAAATTTATCCATTTTCTTTAGTGGTGATCCAGTTTCTTCTATCTGTACATTCTCAGGTAATAGTACAGGTAGATCTTCCTCTGGTACGGGAATTGAACCACATGTTCGACAATTTATCATGGGTATTGGAGCTCCCCAATATCGTTGGCGAGACACGCCCCAATCTCTTAGGCGAAAATTTACGGTTTTCTCACCTAAGCCTCTATCGTTTAGAAAAGTAGAGATAGCCTTAAATGCCTCTTCAAAATCGAGACCATCAAATTCTCCAGAATTAATCAATCTACCTTTATCAACGAAAGCGCCATTTTCTACGTTAGTTTTTCTATTAGTGTCAATAGGTTCGATTACTAATTTGATAGGAAGATTGTATTTTTTTGCGAACTCCCAATCTCTTTGGTCGTGTGCTGGTACGGCCATAACAGCACCTGATCCGTAGGTCATCAGAACAAAATTAGCGACAAATATGGGTACCTCTTCTTTCGTGACCGGATGAACTGCTTTTAATCCAGTATCTAGACCCATTTTTTCAAGCGTTGCGAGTTCCGCCTCAGCAACTTTTAATCTACTTTGCTCTTCAATGAATTTGGCAAGCTTACTATTTTTAGTTGCAACCATCTCTGCCAGAGGATGTTTTGGCGCAACAGCTAAATATGTCACTCCCATCAAAGTGTCGGGTCGAGTTGTGTAAACTGATATTGGAGACATGCTTGCATTGGTGTTCAAGACCTCGAAGTTTAAAGTTAAGCCTTCAGAGCGACCTATCCAGTTTGACTGCATGGTTCGAACTCTCTCGGGCCATCCCTCTAACTTAGTCAAATCATCCAATAACTCTTGAGCAAATGCCGTAATTCGAACAAACCACTGTGGAATATTTTTACGCTCGACTAGCGCGCCAGAGCGCCAACCTCGACCATCTATGACTTGCTCATTAGCGAGGACAGTTCTATCTACAGGATCCCAATTAACCTCTGCTTCTTTCTTGTAAACAAGTCCTTTTTTAAAAAGTTGGATAAAAAACCATTGTTCCCAGCGATAATAATCTTTATGGCATGTTGCGATTTCTCTATCCCAGTCATAGGCGTATCCCAATTTTTGAAGTTGTTCACGCATGTAATTGATATTTTCGTAAGTCCACTTAGCCGGTGCAACTTTATTCTGCATTGCCGCATTCTCAGCTGGGAGACCAAAGGCATCCCAACCCATGGGCTGTAAGACATTTTTTCCCCGCATACGCTGAAAACGAGAAATCGCATCTCCTATAGCATAGTTTCTAACGTGACCCATATGTAAGTGGCCGCTTGGATAAGGGAACATAGACAAGCAATAGAATTTTTCTTTCGTGCTATCTTCGCTCACCGAAAAGCTTTTGTGGGTTTGCCAATAGTTTTGGGCAATAGATTCTACCGCTTTAGGGCTATAAATTTTTTTTGCTTCGTTCATTATATGACTTTCGTGTTTTTATCTTTTTTTACTATTTTTTATGCGATTAATTTATTAGTAAGTGAGCGAATTTATACTGGGGATTAAGTTTTTATACACTAATTACTTTTGTAAGCTTTCTGCGAGATTGGAATTAACCTTTATCAACTTGATTTGACGACTATCTGCGTTTAACACTGTTACTTGAAAAGGGCCAACAGAAGCTTTCTCCCCCCTTTGTGGAATTCTGCCAAATTCTTGCAGTACAAGTCCGCCTATGGTTGAAAATTCATCATCTTTAAAATTTGTTTTAAAATATTGATTGAATTCGCTTACAGGGGTTAATGCTTTAACGATATGGTTTTGCTTGTCAAACTCCTTTATATAATTTTCGTCTTCTACGTCGGTTTCGTCCTCTATGTCTCCAACTATTTGCTCTAGAACGTCTTCAATAGTCACTATTCCACACATGCTTCCATATTCATCGATGACGACTGCCATATGCTGCCTAGATTCTCTGAATTCTTTTAGCAGAACGTTAAGCCTTTTGTCCTCAGAAACGAAATTGGCGCGTCTAATTATCTGAGACATATCAAAATCTTCATTATGACTATCCACAGTTACTCGGAGTAAATCCTTAGCAAGGAGGATGCCTTTCACATCATCAACATTTTCACCAAGAACTGGAAGTCTAGAATGAGATGATTGACTAACTATTCCTACAATCTCATCGGATGGGGCGTTTGAGGGCACGGAGACTACTTGAGATCTTGGAATCATTATATCTTTGACTCGCATGCTAGAGACCTGCAGTGCCCCCTCGATCATACTTAAAGCTTGTCCGTCAAGCACTTGATCCTGAGCTGCATTGCGCAAAAGATCTAGTAGGCTATTGGTGTCAGTGGGCTCGTCAGAGAATACTTGTGCTATTTTATCGATCCAGGATTTGGGTCTTGGATCGATGCTAGATTGGTCATCTGTCATGCGGGATTTGCTCGTTTTCTCCAATAAATTGTTAATCAATTACACTACCAAATATGGGTTCGGGAATCCAAGTTTTTCCATTATTTTTATTTCTTTTTCTTCCATATTTTTTGCATCATTTTCAGTTTTGTGCTCAAAGCCATTCAGGTGCAATGTACCATGGATTATGAGATGAGCATAATGGGCAACCTCTGATTTGCACTGCTTTGCAGCCTCGCTTTTAACAATCTCCGGACAAATTACTACATCACCCAGATGGCGGGTTGGCAACACGGACTGAAGAGAATTAGGCATCAGACTGCTAAAAGATAAAACATTGGTTGCTGTATCCTTTTTTCGGTATTTCAAATTTAACTCGGCAGCTTCCTTGGTATTGACCAGCTTGATGCAAATGCTCATATCTCCATCTACCTTGATGGACTTAAGAGCGGTTACTACCCAGTTTTTTATGACATTGGAATCAATAGTAGTTTGTATTTTATTGTCATTAATCAAGTCAACTATCACGTTCATTGATTTGCGGACTATCCTTACTATTTATTTTGGAAACAGTTTTTTTATCAAAGGCATCATATGCTTCTACGATCTGTTGGACCAACCGATGGCGGACCACGTCTTTGGCTGAAAAATATGTGAATCCGATTTCAGTGATACTATCCAAGATGCTACTGACTTGAACTAGCCCAGACCTTGTTCCTTTAGGTAAATCTATTTGTGTTACGTCCCCTGTTATTACAGCAGTCGAACCGAACCCAATCCTTGTCAAAAACATTTTCATTTGAGAGCTTGTAGTATTCTGACTTTCATCCAAAATGATGAATGAGTTATTGAGTGTTCTTCCTCGCATAAATGCCAAGGGGGCGACTTCAATTATATTTTTCTCTATTAATCTACCTACTTTTTCAAATCCAAGCATTTCGTAGAGAGCGTCGTAGAGTGGTCTTAGGTATGGATCTATTTTTTGAGTAAGATCTCCCGGCAAAAATCCAAGTTTTTCTCCAGCTTCAACAGCAGGTCGCACTAGGAGTATTCGATTGACATTTCCGCTCATTAGGGCCTCAACGGCGCAGGCTACAGCGAGATAGGTTTTACCTGTTCCTGCAGGACCGATGCCGAAACTAATGTCATTTTTTCTAATATTCTTTACGTAGTTCGTTTGATGCTGTCCTCTTGGTTTGACCGATGTTCTCGAAGTCTTAATGAGCGTGAAATTTTCCGACGATCGGTCTGAAGCTGGATCGGTATCACCTGTAGCTTCATGATGAAGAATTTCATGGACTGTAAGGGATATCATTTGAGGGTGAATCAATTTGCCGGATTCTGTCAGGCCATATAATGATTCTAATATCTGACAACCGTCACTTATTGCTTTTCTAGACCCGTTCAGGCAGAAAATGTTACCTCTTTGTTGAATGCGGAGAGATAGCGTACGTTCTATCATTTTTATATTTTCATTCAATCGACCACAAAGGTTGGACAATCTTTGTGAGTTGTCGGGCAATAGTTCAAGGTTAGTTTTGAGGTCTTCCATGTTTTTTAAAATATGATGAAGTCAGACAAGGTAAGTATATCAAAATTTTAGATTCATTTAGACTTAATTCCAGATTAGAGGTTTCCTAGCAGCGAGTTAGGTAAGGCGTCCGAAATTTTTACCATAACAAAATCTCCAATGAATCCTGCATTATCGCTTGGGAAGTTAACAACGCGGTTATTCTCTGTTCTTCCTTGAAGATAGTTATTACTTTTCTTAGATTTTCCAGTCACTAAAATGCGCTGTTCAGTTCCTACCATGGACTCGCTAATTGCATTTGCTTGCTTTGTAATCTGAGATTGAAGTGTTGCTAGTCTATGCTTTTTCTCCTGGGCACTAGTTTCATCCCGCAAGTTTGAGGCGGGAGTGCCGGGTCTTGCGCTATAAATAAAACTGAATGATGTGTCAAATCCGATTTCGATAATTAAGTTCATCGTGTCTTCGAAGTCGGAATTTGTTTCTCCGGGAAACCCGACTATAAAATCTGAGGATAGACTAATATTGGGTCTAGTCGCGACGATTTTTCGAATTATTGACTTGTACTCTAAGGCTGTATGCCCTCGCTTCATTGCGGCCAAGATTCGATCGCTTCCGCTCTGAACAGGTAAGTGAAGGTGAGAAACTAATTCGGGGACCTCTTTATAGACGTTAATGAGATTGTCATTGAACTCGATGGGATGTGACGTAGTAAATCGAATTCGGTCTATACCTTCAATACTAGCGACATAATTAATCAGAAGTGCTAGGTCAACATCTCTGTTATCGAAAGTTGAACCTCTATAAGCATTAACGTTTTGGCCAAGCAAATTTATTTCCCTGACTCCCTGATTTGCTAAATGTGAGGCTTCAGTTAATATATCGTCAAAGTCACGTGATACCTCTTCACCTCTTGTATATGGCACTACACAGAAACTGCAATACTTACTGCATCCTTCCATCACTGTAACAAAAGCTTGTGAAGACTCAGCTTTAGGAAGAGGTAGTTGATCAAATTTCTCTATCTCAGGAAAACTGATGTCGACTTGAGTTTTTTTATCCGAAGAATTCAACATTGCGGGTAATTTATGTAAAGTTTGAGGTCCAAAAATTACATCTACATAAGGCGCTCGTTTACTTATTGCGCTGCCTTCCTGGCTTGCCACACACCCTCCAACAGCAATTTTCACATTGGGATTTGAGTGTTTTACTGCGCGCCATCGTCCCAACTGATGAAAAACTTTTTCCTGCGCTTTTTCCCGTATTGAGCAAGTGTTTAGCACTAAGAGGTCTGCACTTTCAGGGCTATCAACTAACTCTGCTTCTCCTTGTTCCTTTAACAAGTCTACTATCCTCGCAGAGTCATATTCATTCATCTGGCATCCGTGTGTTTTTATGAATACCTTACGTATTTGATTAGCGATTGAGTGACTCATTGGTCGAGTAATTCCAAGCTTATGATTTATGGGCGAAAATCGAAGTATATCAGTTACCGCCCACTCAGATTAAGAAATTTCCAGCGAAATACCTTGAAATTGACACAAATAACCAGATATTCAAGTGTGTAATGGCAGGATAAGTGGTTCAAAATACTTATTTGGCTCAATAGGTCGCGGTCGTAAATTGAATAAAAAGCTCTAAAGGACTGATTTCATGGCAAACTCATCTGAAATATATAAGATTACTTTTCTCAATAAGGGGAAAGTCTACGAAGTATTCGTCAAACAAGTTTATCAAAGTGATTTGTATGGCTTTGTTGAAGTGGAAGACTACGTGTTTGATGAGAAAAAACAAGTTGTAGTTGATCCTACCGAGGAAAAGTTAAAATCTGAGTTTACGGGTGTGAAGCGGAGTTTCATTCCTATGCAAGCTATAATAAGGATCGATGAAGTTGAAAAGAGCGGTGTTTGTAAAATAAGTAACGGAGATAATATCGCTCCCTTTCCGGTGTCCCTCGTTGGTGCGAAGTCGGAAACCAAGGATTCTTGAAATAGCTAGTCTAGACATGACTGGTTGCACAGCTCGATCATAATGGAAAAATCTTTTGTCCAAACACCCTTATGAGAAATTAACCCCGGATCTTGTAATTCGAGCTGTCGAGAGTTTGGGTTACGAACCGGATGCGCGAATATTTGGGCTGAATAGTTATGAAAATCGTGTCTACCAAGTCGGAATATCAAATGAAAGTTTTCTTATAGTCAAATTCTATCGTCCTGGTCGTTGGACCACCGATCAAATACTTGAAGAACATCAGTTTTCTCAAGAACTATCCGACTTAGAAATCCCTGTTATCTCTCCGGTAATTCTTGACGAGAAATCGATTTTTGAATTTGAAGGATTTCAACTTGCTGTGTTTCCGATGTTTTTCGGGCGGCCGTTAGAGTTAGAAACTTACGAAAATTTGCTTGTGATGGGAAGATTTATTGGCCGTATTCACTCTGTTGGAGCTGAGGCAAGCTTTTTAGATAGGCTTGAAATCAATGTCGATAGGTTTGCAATACAAAGTCGAGAATTTCTATTGAGCAATGATTTTATTCCACCAGACTTGATCGCAGCATATGAAACTTTAAGTCAGGATCTGATTTTTAGGGTTGAGAGTTGCTTTTCTGGCCATGGTTCGATTAAGAAGCTTAGAATTCATGGCGATTGTCATTCCGGTAATGTTTTGTGGAAAGATAACGCACCGAATTTTGTAGATTTTGACGACACGATGAATGGTCCCGCTATCCAAGACCTTTGGATGATGTTATCCGGTAGCCGTGATCAAAGACAGGCTCAACTAATAGAACTTCTAGAGGGTTACAATGAATTTTATCGTTTCCCGACTTCTGAATTATGTTTGATCGAAAGTTTGAGAACTCTACGAATTATGAATTACAGTGCATGGCTAGCTCGACGGTGGGATGACCCTGCGTTTCCAAGGAATTTTCCATGGTTTAACTCTGTTAGGTATTGGTCTGAACATATACTTCAATTGCGAGAGCAACTGTCAGCTCTTGATGAACCTCCTTTGGAAGTTTTAATATAGGAAAAATAAATGTCTTGAAGGGAATTTGATTTTACTTGATGTCAACACTCTTTCCTTTTAAGTCACCACCTTCTGTCATTGCGACAAATTTAAAACATTGTTCTTTGAGTTCTTTCAGACCATCATTCTCCCCAAGAGAGAGAGCCATTCGTGCTAAAGATCCTGCTTGATTGCAATTTAGTGAAGCAACTGTTACCGCTCTAAGACCTGAACATAGCCACCCAGTCTTGGCATTAACAAGGGAATTGTATTTCTGGTTATCAATATTAATGCAGCTTGAGAAATCGCCACAGCTCGCAATCCCTCCTTCTAAGAGGTCAATTTTAGCTAATAATGAATTCGCATTCTCTGGATTTGCGATCCCAATAGGCCAAGGCTTTTGGTCGGGTTGTGGGCCTATAACAGTAAAGTCGCCGCCCAAATTAATAAGGCCATGTTGAACACCAAGCTTTCTCGCTAGTGCGGCGACAGCATCTGTTGCGTATTCTTTTATGATGGGTCCGAAATCGATTTCCATGTTTTCGGGTAAATAGAGTCGTTTACCTTTAAAGTTTAACTTCTCAAACCCAACTAATGGGAGTAGCTTGGCCAGTTCAGCATTGTCCAAAGGCGACTGTGTCTTATCTTCCCAGGCTTTGTTTAACTTCGTTGCTGTTATATCCCAAGTTCCTGAACTCAATGCAAATGAGTGTTCTGCGATATTGAACAAGTTGCGAGTTTCAGTATCAAGTTTTATGCCGAGTCTACTACCTGCTGAATGATTAATTTCGAGTACAAAGCTATTTTTAGTTGCGGGGAAATATTTTTGTTCGATCCGTAGGATTTCAGTAGCGAGTCGCTGAGTCGTTTTTTTAGCATCAATTCTAGATTCATCATAAATTTGAATTTCGCAATGATTTGCCATTGCGCGGAATGAAAAACGTCTAAGACTTAAAGACATAACATGTTTCGTTTTTATAAATTGAAAGACTCAATCGATGAAAAATAACTATCCTACGAATGAGTGACTCAAATCTTGGAAATCAATACAAATTAATTTTCTCGAACTATTGAATTCTATTCACAAGGAAATTTTTTTTGTTAGTTTGCGGCCAGAACTTTTTTTATTTCTTCCTCGATGATATCTATGTCTCCATTTCGAAATCCCATGTGAACTAGTTCCACATTACCCTCTGGTGAAATTAAGTAAGATGAGGGCATGCCGATTACTCCAAACAACTCGGCGGCGTCTCCTTCAGGATCTTGAGGAATCAAAAAGTCTAAGGGAGTATCTATTAAAAAATCAAGACCATCCTCTATTGGGTTGTCAACATTGATTGCTATGACTTCAAGTCCATCTTGTTTATATTTTTTATACAAATCATTGTATTGCGGGAGAGAGGTGATACATGGCGCGCACCAAGACGCCCAAAAGTCAATATAGAGTGTCTTTCCCTCCAAGTTTGATAGCGCGATGTTTGGCTGGCCCTCATATATGGAAGCTAAATCGAAATCGGGAATCTTATCGCCTTCTTCGAGTGCAAATAGGGGGGCGCAGAATAGGTTAAGGGTGACTATACAAGTAATTTTTAAGTAATGAAAATTCATACAGGTTCCTTAATAAGAGCTGGCTTTTAGTAATTGAGCACTATGTTAGGGATCTGAAGAGTTCTTCTAGCACAAATTGCTCCACTCATAGCACTTGTATTTGTAATTTAGCACAAATTGACTCATCTAGCGCTCTTTTAATGTTTTCTTGAGCGATAAATTACGATTAATGAGCTACATAAACAGGATGCCCGAGATTTTCTATCATTTGTGCCCAGCGACGTCTATGGTCTCTGAGTTTTACTTTTAGCTCCCTGCTTTTTTTGCGAAACTCGAGTTTTTCTAGTTTTCCAAGAGTTGCTAACTTTTTACTCTCAAAAATCACCTTATGGTGTTCCGACCAAGTTTTCAGTGTATTTGCGAATTGATGATATTCTTCCTCAAGGCATAACTGCCAATTTTCAGAAATTTTCAACAATTTACACTTGTCTGTTGCGTCTAAATATTGCTTCTGTAACTTAGCAGTTTCGACTATTGCTGGACTGCAAGTTTTCAACCCCTTTGTTATGCCTGCGATAGACAAAAATCTGATTAGCCATTTGGTGGGGTCGTAGTGCCACCACCTATTACCGTTTCTGTAATCCCATTGGAATGTGTGATGATAGTTATGATATCCCTCGCCATAAGTTAGCAACGCAAGAAAAGTGTTATCTCGAGCAGTGCTTGAGTTGCTGTAAGGTTGGCGTCCCCAAATGTGGGCGGCAGAATTTATCAAATAAGTGCTGTGCTGACTGAGGACTAGTCTGAGTACTCCTCCTAATAATAAACTTCCTGCTACGTCACCATGAATTAAGCCTAAAATGGTTGGTAGTCCGATGTTTGTCAGTAGGACGAGTTTCAAATAATGCTGGTGCTGGAACCTAACGATGGGATCACTAGTTAAATCTTTAACATTCGATAGGTCTTCTTTACCGCTTCTGTAGTTTCGGAGTATCCAGCCTAGGTGAGAAAACCAAAATCCACGTTTGGCTGAATAAGGGTCCTTTTCGTTATTATCGACAAATTGATGGTGACGACGATGATCTGAAGCCCAATGTAAAATATCATTCTGAAGAGCACACGCTCCCCCGAGTGCGAAGATAAACCTAAGAATTGGGTGTGCGTGATAAGTTTTGTGAGACCAAAGACGGTGGTATCCGGCGGTTATAGACATTCCACAGAATACCAGCAGAATAAAAAAAACAGACCATTCAAAGGTATCGTAACCATGGTTATATCCGTACACGGGGACAATGGAAACTGCCAAGAGTGGAGTGGTAGTGAAGAGCACCATATTTGTCCAATTAATGTCTGCGTTTTCTTTAATCTGACTCTGGCTCATATCAAGTTAGAAATCCTAGTTTAAAGAACGATAGTTTACACCATGTCGTTGAAGCATGAACAGGAAACCGAGGTCTTTAAATTTTTCTGTAAGCTAGAGTAGTATCAATTTAAAATATAGTCGCGTTATAGCAATTACATGTTTTTCGGAGGGAGTTATGTCACAGGTGCAAATCGAGGAATTACAAATCAAGTACAGCTTCCAAGAAGATACTTTAAAGCAACTTAATGAGGTGGTGGCTGACCAACAAAAAGAACTTCTAATCCTTAAGTCGGAGATTCGTAATATGAAATCGGAATTACAAAATATGCAGGAGACATGGCAATCTTCGGAAAACATATCGAATGAACAAGAGTTACCTCCGCATTATTAATTCCACATTTCCACCTCAAGTAATTATTCTTTACAGTAGTCCAGATATTCTAAAGGAGAAGTCCGCCTGCGACAGCAAGGATGGTCATAGCAAATAAGAACCACTTTATTTGATCTTGAGACGCTTTGACCGCAATTTTCACAGCTAGGTGTGCACCTAACATTGATCCGCATGCCAATATTATACCTGGCAGCCACCAAACTTGGTCGAATGCAACAAAAATAGCGAGCGCAATAACTGTAAATGCTAAAGCGCAGAGTGTTTTCAGAGCATTGGCCCTGAGTAAATTATATCGGAGTCCCCCAGCAAGAGCAGCGAGTAATATAAAACCAACACCGGCTTGAACAAAGCCGCCGTAAATTCCAGCCGCAAACAGGCTCCACCAAGCTTTTTTATTCTCCTTGGGAGATAACTCAGTGGTCCCAGGTGTGGGGGCTATTGTCTCTGGCCTGATAAGAATAACAACGGACATGCAAAGGATTGTCAGGAGTAACACGGGTTTTAAAAAGAGATTAGGGAGTATTGCAGCCAGAAGTGCCCCAAAAGCTCCTCCTAGAATACACGGAATGAGAATCGGAATTGCCGCCGGTCGATCGAGCATTTTGTGCTTATTATAACCGGCAACCCCGACAATACATTGCATCAAGACTGATAATCTATTAGTACCATTTGCTATATCAGCAGGCAATCCGAACATCATAAGCGCCGGTAGGGTGAGGTTTGAGCCCCCTCCGGCAACGGTATTTATTCCTCCCGCAATGAAGCCAGTCAGCCCAAGCAATAAAATAGAGAATAAGTCCAATTGCATTTTTATCCTTTACAACTTTTGTCTCGAATTCTAATGATAATACTGTCGCTCTCTCAAAAGTAGGACACTTCGAAATGGGTTTTAGTTAACGGTTATCGTACAATGTGCTCGGAAAATGCATGATAGCAATCTCGAGAATTTTATGACACAGACACTTAAAATGGTTATGGGCCAACTGAATTTTTTGGTTGGTGACATTGACGGTAATACGGAAATCGTAATTCAGGGTTCGAGTGATGCAATCAACGAGCATGCGGCGGATATGATTGTCTTCCCGGAGCTAACTTTGACCGGGTACCCTATGGAAGACTTACTTCTTAGGCCAAGTTTGGAAAATAGGATAGACAAGGCAATTGATAAAATATTAAAAGCTAATTTAGGCATTACAATCGTGCTGGGGTACCCAAGGGTTTTCGATGCAAAGTTATATAACGCTTTGGGAGTAATTCATCGAGGGGAATTACTGGGTGAGTACCACAAACAGTGCTTGCCTAACTATCAAGTATTTGATGAAAGACGATATTTTGAACCCGGACAAGAAGCCTGCGTTATCAAAATTAAGAATATTCCTTGTGCTTTCACGGTTTGTGAGGATTTATGGCAAGAAGGACCAGTGAGGGATTCAAAATTACTTGGTGCCAAGATGTTGGTAAATATCAATGCATCACCGTTCCATATAAATAAATCAAAAGAAAGGCAGGACTTGCTTGCAAGGAGATGTCTCGAGGGAAATTTTCCTATCGTCTACGTGAATTTAGTCGGCGGTCAGGATGAATTAGTTTTTGATGGTGGTTCGATGGTTGTTGATGCAAAAGGCCAGAAATTTTATCAAGCGCCAAGTTTTAAGGAAGGTCTCTACCCGTTTACGTTAGGTATTACCTCTGGGGGAATGGTTGAATTATGCAGTCAACTTATTGCTCCAAATGTAAGTGTCGAGGAAAGTGTCTATCAGAGCTTAATGCTTGGGGTTAGAGACTATGTGCGGAAGAACAAATTTGCTGGAGTAGTACTTGGACTTTCCGGTGGAATAGATTCTGCTCTAACTCTGGCAATTGCAGTCGACGCGTTAGGAGCAGAAAATGTTCAAGCTGTGATGATGCCCTTCGAATATACTTCAAAGTTAAGTTTAGATGCCGCTGCTAAACAGGCAAGGCGTCTGAATGTTAAATACAAGGTAATACCTATTAATAAAATCTATAGAGCTTTTGAATCGGCACTTAAAGAAGAATTTGAAGACACTGTCCCGGATGTCAGTGAACAGAACCTCCAAGCTCGATCGCGAGGAGTAATACTTATGGGAATTTCAAATAAAAAAGGGTTTTTAGTTCTCACGACAGGAAATAAAAGTGAGATTGCCGTAGGTTATTCAACGCTTTATGGGGATATGGCTGGGGGCTTCAATGTGCTCAAGGACGTTTCTAAAACTTTGGTGTATGAATTAGCCAGGTATAGAAATGCTCTTGAAGCGAGCAAAGTTGAAGATGTAATACCCCAAGAAGTTATAGATCGAGCTCCATCAGCGGAACTTCTTCCCGGTCAGAGCGATGAGGATAGCTTGCCCCCATATGCGATATTAGATGAAATTTTGGAACTTTATGTAGAGAAAGACCTTAGTGCGGACGCAATTATTCTTCAAGGCTTTGATAAAAAAGTTGTTCAGCATGTAGTTAAATTAGTTGATCGAAACGAGTATAAGCGAAGACAAAGCCCTGTTGGAATCAGGTTAACGGAACGAGGTTTTGGGCGAGATAGGCGCTATCCAATAACTAATGGCTGGAAAATTGGGGACTAGAAGTGCAGTTCTTGGATGATTTTTAATCTCAATTGAAAATACCCAAGGTAATGATGTCGAAGAAAGATCTACTCTCTTCTTCAACTTGGATATCTTGTTGGGCATCAATAATTTGCTGACTTCCTGATGTAAGTGGACGCTGAGTTGGTGCCAGAGGGGGATCAACTGCGTTGTCTCCAACAAGGCCAAATGTAACGGTATAAAGTAAAGATGGGTTTGTTATTTCTGTTCTGATAATAAAATCACCGTCAGAGTCTATCGAAGCATGTTGGGGGTAGTTCTCCTTTAAAAGCGCCAAGGAAGTATCCGCTAGTTCATTTAATCCAAGCCTGAGATAACACTCGACCATTATGGCCATACCATCTGCTACCGCAGGCGTACCCTGAAAATTCTCGACTACGTATTGAGCTCGCCTGAGGGCCGCGATGTATGCTCGACGCTCAGTATAGTAATCAGCTACGTGTATTTCATATCGTGCCAGATTATTTCGCAAATAGATCATTCTTGTTCTTGCATCACCCGCATACGCACTGTCAGGATAAAGTGCCAATAGTTGAGCGAAGTCAGTAAAAGATTCTTGAGCGCTAGCGGGGTCTCTTTTTGTATGGTCGATTGGTAAGAATCGATTGAAAATGCCGCCTCCATCAGTAAAAGACGATAACCCTTTCATGTAGTATGCGTAGTCAATATTTTCGCTGTCAGGGTGAAGTCTTATGAACCGATCAGCAGCAGCTCTTGCAGCCTCCATGTCATCATTTCTATAGTAAGCGTACACAATTTCTATTTGTGCTTGTTCTGCGTATCTACCGAAAGGAAATCGAGACTCTAATGCTTGATAGGTTGATATCGCGGCCCGAAAGTTTTGTCCATTCAGCTGGTCCAGTGCACGCTCATAGAACTGAGCTTCCGTTGAAAGGCCTGCAAACTCGTTGTCATCCTCATCGCCACCAAAGAGACCACATCCACTTAAAAAAACGCTAAGTAGGAGTGTTATATGTACCTTTATGCGAATAGACATGGAATTTTGTTGGATTTCTATAAATTTACAGTCTGATATATTCTTGTAGTATACCATCTCCTCGTAACCGATGAAGCAGAAGTTGAATTTGTTGCATTACCGACTATAGTGCTCCAAGTGTTCTTAATTAGTTGTGATTAGCGCCCATGAATGAATTGTTGTCAGCTGAGGTACCCGAGAATTTGGCGGGCAATCGACTGGACCAAATAGCGGTTAATCTGTTTCCTCGATACTCTAGGGCAAGGCTTCAGTCTTTGATAAAAGAGGGAAAATTACTTGTAAACGGTAAAGAATCTCGCGCCAAAGATAGGTTGCAAATGGGTGACAGAATTGCAGTAACTATCGAGCTACAAACGACTTTAGAGTATCAGGCTGAGCAGATCCCTCTACAGATTATTTATGAAGACAAATCATTAATGATTCTAAATAAAGATGCTGGGATCGTTGTTCACCCGGCCGCCGGAAATTGGTCTGGCACGTTACTTAATGGTTTGCTCAACTGGGAACCTAAATTAAGAGCAATTCCAAGAGCCGGAATTGTCCATCGTTTGGATAAGGATACTTCGGGGATTATGGTTGTTGCTAAGACTATCGAAGCTCATACAAGTCTGATTAATCAGCTTCAACAGCGATCCGTAAAAAGGGAATATGAGGCTGTAGTGGTCGGAGTCATGACAGGAGGTGGGATCGTAGATGCGCCTCTGGGGCGTCATCCGGTGCACCGGAAGAAACAAGCTGTAAATGAGGCCGGCAAAGAGGCAATAACGCATTACAAGGTTATTAATCGCTATCGATCGCACACCCATGTTCAACTTAATCTTGAAACTGGGAGGACACACCAAATCCGAGTCCACATGGCGCATATAAAACATCGCTTGGTTGGAGATCAACTCTATGGCGGTCGTTTGCAAATGCCAGCTGCGAGTAGTCCAGAATTAAGAGGCACACTGCAAAGTTTCAAAAGGCAAGCACTTCATGCAAAAAAGATTTCGCTTACTCACCCTGAGAAGGGACAAAAGATGGAGTGGGAGGTAGAACGTGCAGAAGATATGCAAAAGTTATTAACTTCATTAAAGAGTGACTATGAAATGGTAGATTAAAACTATGACGTCGATCTTAAAAAACTTTCCCAATTGGCCAGCAGCTGATCGAGTTCATGCCTTCGTTACTGAGCGAACAGGCGGCTTTTCCACTGGTAAGTTTTCGAGTTTGAATCTTGCTCATCATGTAAATGATGACTTTAGTACAGTTGAGAGGAATAGAGATCTATTACAATTATCGGTTCCAGAAAATTTGAGTTTTCAATGGTTGAATCAAATTCATAGTAATATTGTGAATGTTGTGAGTGTCCCTTCGCCTCCGATCAAAGGCGATAGTTTAATCTGCAGAGTGCCCGGCATAGCCTGCTGCGTCTTGACCGCTGATTGTTTGCCCGTCTTTTTGACAAATCTAAAAGGAACAGAGATCGCGATCATTCACGCGGGTTGGCGAGGTATTTGTAGGGGAATCTTGAGTAAGACTGTAAATAAAATGTGTTCTGACCCATATGACTTGATAGCGTGGTTAGGTCCGGCGATTGGCCCTTGCCACTATGAGGTAGGGGGTGATGTAAAAGATGCATTAAAAAAATCCATCAGTGCAAAGGAGTTGTGGTCGAGGATAGAAATATGTTTTAGAGAGAGCTCTACTGAAGGCAAATTTTTTCTTGATTTATATAAAACAGCGGGAGCTATGTTGAAGTATCTTGGCGTTAATAAAATTTATGGAGATGATCATTGTACCTTTCGCGACAGAGAAAAATATTTTTCTTATAGGCGTGATGGGGAAACTGGTAGAATGGTAAGTACAATTTTTATTGATCCAAAAGTCTAATTTTTATTTAAACTGTGGTTACTTCTGCGAACTAATTTAACTCTACTTTTTGATGTTGGTTAATCGTGAAATGAAATTTGAATACTATTTAATCTTATGATTGAAGAAAAAATAAATAGAGAACCAAGTGTTGACATTGAAAGTGGCAATGTGGACTGGTTTGTCTTTGGGAGCGCGGCTCTGATTCTTTTTTCCGTAATTATCTT